>CAZASJ010000095.1:0-11211 GCA_964487735.1 uncultured Bacteroidales bacterium
CTCGGGGGAGAAATCCCCCTCGAATGAAGTACAAGCCCTTAGTTAGTAATCCTTGCTATTAACCAACAATACCAGGCTAGTAAGAGGGTTGTCATTATTTTAACCGGACAGTAGTGGTTTGAAATCTGAACTTTGAACTTCTCCAGCATCCAGTCCCGATTCCCGGTCCCCGGGATCGAGGATCCTCGAAAAACAATGAATTCAAAGAATTCTGGTTTTTCGGGATATCCAGTAACCAGCGACCACTTTGTTCACCGAAGCTTTTCATCCTTCGCCGTGGCTTCGGATGATGAAAAGCGAAGGTGAAGCATCCAGCATCTAAAAAGTATCGTCACAACCTTGCTTTTCTCCCTGATTAATCGTATCTTACGTGAACTTCTAACCAAAGCCCAAAGCCATGAAAAAAATATATTTATTTGTGGTATTCACCTTTATCTTCTTGTTGATTTCTCCTGCTCAGGAAGCAGCATTGGTGAAAAATACCAGCCTCAAAGATCGTCAGCAGGAGATAGAGTATCAGGAATCTGATCTGGGTATTCAGATGAGCGAACTGAACGATGTTGGTGGCGGGTATTCCGAATACTTTTATTATGGTGATCCCAGCGGGATGTTCCTGAACAATGAATGGGAGGACGGAAAAGCTGTTTTGATCGACGGCAGTCTCCTTGAAGGGCATTTCCGTTATAACCTGTATAAGCAGAAAATGCAGGCTGTAGTAGAAACAGACACTTTTGCTTTTGCAAAACCCTGTGAGGTAGAGATGCTCATGATCGGTGAACAAAAATTTATATATTCAAACTACATAAGGATCGATCATGAAGTTTCCAATGCATGGTTTGAGGTGCTCAATGAGGGCAGTTGCGATCTTTTATTGCGACGCTATATTAAATACAGGGTGGATCGTGATGGCGATGATGACCCTTCCAATGACCAGTTGTATAAAGTGGATGAGTACTATATGCGAAATGAAGATGGAAGCGTAAAACGCATATTCATGACTGAGAAATCGCTCCTGGAAGCCCTGAATAAACATGAAACGGAAGTCTCAAGGTATATTAAAGATGAAAAGCTGAAGTTTAAGCAAGAAGATGATTTGCGCAAGCTGTTTGCATACTATAACAGCCTGGAATAATACTTCATGAATCCTGTTTTATTATTTATTTTTTATTCCGTTGTGTTCTGTGCGCCGGATGATTTCATCCTGAAGTTCTTCCGTAAGATCAACGAAGTAATCGCTATATCCCGCCACGCGGACAATGAGATCCCTGTATTCCTGAGGATGCTTTTTCGCTTTTCTCAATGTATCAGCATCCACTACGTTGAATTGGATGTGGTGCCCATCCATTTTGAAATAGGAGCGAATCAGCTGCCTGACAGCAATGATTCCTTTTTCATCATCCAGGAAAGAAGGAGTGAACTTTTGATTGAGCAGGGTGCCCCCCGTACGGAGATGGTCCATTTTTGAAGCAGACTTCAGCACCGCTGTAGGTCCTTTATGATCAGCGCCCTGCATGGGTGAAATGCCTTCAGAAAGAGGTTTCCCGGCATGCCGGCCATCCGGTGTGGCTCCTGTAACGCTGCCGAAATATATGTGACAGGTAGTGGGAAGCATATTGATGCGATAGTGCCCGCCCTTCATATTGGGGCGTCCGTTCACAGCTTCATAATACATCTCAAATACCTTGAGCATGAAGTCATCGGCACGATCGTCATCATTGCCGTATTTAGGCGTTTCCAGCCATAGCTTTTGCCTTAAAGCCTCATGAGATCCGAAATCTTCTTTCATCGCCGACAAAAGTTCTGCCATGGAAATTTCTTGTTTCGCAAAAACATGTTCATTGATCGCTGAGATCATGTCCGTAATGCTTCCAATTCCCACTCCTTGTATGTAACTGCTGTTGTATCTGGCACCACCGGCATTGTAGTCCATTCCTTTTTCAATGCAATCATCGGTAATGAGCGACAGGAAGGGAACAGGCAGGTTGCGGGCATACATGCTTTCAATGGTATTATTGCCTTTGATCTTGATATCAACGAAGTGCTTTAACTGCTTTTTGAAAGCGTGCAGCAGGGCGTCAATTTTATTGAATGAAATGGGATCTCCGCTTTCTATTCCGATCTTTTTTCCGCTTCGCGGATCAATCCCATTGTTGAGGGTGATCTCCAATACCTTTGGAAGATTGAAATAGCCGGTAAGGATATAGGCTTCTTTCCCGAAGGCACCTGTTTCCACACATCCGCTGGCTCCTCCGTTCCGTGCGTCAACAATGTCCTTGCCCATGTTCAGCATTTCCTGAATGATGGCGTCTGTATTAAAAACAGATGGTTGCCCGAAGCCTGTTTGAATGATTTTCAGCGCCCTGTCCACAAATGCATCCGGATTTTTCCTGCTTAGCTGAAGCATGGAGCTGGGCTGTAACAAACGCATTTCCTCTATCACATCAAGAATGAGGAAGCTGACTTCATTTACGGCATCAGAGCCATCTGCTTTTACACCTCCTGTGTTGATGAGTGAAAAATCGGTGTAGGTGTTGCTTTCTTTCGCGGTAATCCCAACCTTCGGCGGGGCCGGATGGTTATTGAATTTGATCCAGAAGGCCTGCAATAATTCTCTCGCTTCATCCTTGAATTTTGTGCCTTTTTTCTTGCAGGCCTTTTCATAAAAAGGAAGCAGGTGCTGATCCAATCGACCGGGATTGAAAGAATCCCATGGGTTGAGTTCAGTGATCACCGCCAGGTGGACAAACCAGTAATATTGCAGCGCCTGCCAGAAATTTTCGGGAGGATTGGCAGGAATATGCCGGCAATTTTTCTCCATTTCCAGCAATTCGGCTTTTCGTGCTGCATTTGTTTCCTTTTGTGCAAGAATAGCCAGTTCATTTGCATGTCGAAGGGAGAAACTAATGAGGGCATCTGCCACGATATCCATGGCCAGAAGCTCCTCTTTTTTCTCATTCGCCTTTGGGTCATGAACCAAATCCAGTTTTTCAATGCTTCCTTTTATCTTGTTCTTAAAATCAAGCATTCCCATACGGTAGATCTTATCATCCAGAACCGTATGGCCGGGAGCGCGCTGTTCGAGGAATTCTGTGAAAATGCCAGCATCATAGCAATCCTTCCAGTCATCGTCCATTTCAGTAAATATATGCTCACGCATTGAGCGGCCGGTCCAAAATTCTGCCACCTCTTCAGTCAAAAGCTTTCGTGTAAGCTCATTTGATTTAAAATGCACCTTTTCCCTGTCGTGGAGGATCTCAAGGTCTTCACGACTATGAACGCAAATTTCAGGAAAGGTGGGAGTCGCTTTTGGTTCGGGCCCTCTTTCACCTACAATGAGTTCGTTCTCACCAATGTATATCTTTTTATTATTTAGGATGTAGCTCAATGCCCTGGCTCTTTTTACAGGGATCGATGCTTCATTGTGAATGTCATTTTTATAAAATTCTGTCAGTAGCTTTCCCCTTTCTTCTGATATGTGAGGAACAGCGTCAAGGCTATTTTGCCTTAAGCTTTTAATTCGATTGTTCATGCTAGGTTATTATCCTCCCAGGTGTACGTTAAAGTCATATGATTCAAGTAATTGACTGATCTCTTCAATTCGTTTTTCATTCGGAGTACTAAGTTTGTTTTTATTCTTTATAGCAGCATTTTTGCTTTTGCCTGTACCCAGGTCATGATAAGAAAGCAGATCGATCTGAATGTTTTTCATGCTTTTCAATATTTCTGCAATCTCCTGAATATTCTCGTCTCCGGCCGTCATTTCATTTACAAGAGGTATTCTGATCCGGAAGGGAATGGAGCTCCCCGCCAGGAAATTCAGGTTTTTATGAATCATGCTGTTGCCGCTACCTGTATAATCCTTGTGTTTATTATTGTCGATGATTTTTAGATCAAACAGCACCAGATCACATAAGGAAACCACTTGCCTGAAAATATCATGAGGGGCATAGCCGCTGGTGTCGATGGTGGTATGAACACCTGCTTTTTTAAGTTTATGCAGCATCTCTATCAGGAATTCTGACTGCATCAGTGGCTCTCCACCTGAGAAGGTCACTCCTCCACCAGATTCATCAAAGAAAACCTTGTCTTTCAGGACTTCTGAAAGCAATTCATCAACAGTATATTTCTTAACAGTGGAATGCGTTATATCTGTATTCTCCGGATATTGGGGAATGCCTTCAGGATTATGACACCACACACATTTTAGCGGACATCCCTGGAAAAAGACCGTCGTCCGGATTCCGGGTCCATCGTGTATTGAAAACTGCTGGATATTAAAAATAAATGCGTGCATGGTATTTGCGCTAAAAGCAATGATTGAAAAGGATCAGAATATGAAAGGGGATGGATTAGAATATCCAGCATTCGAAAAGTCCTTTCCAGGACTTTTTATACCATTTACCAATATTTTGGTTATCAGGCATTATCTTCTTTTGAGTGTGTTACAAAGATAATACATTTTATATGAATTCGTACATTTATTGCTGTTGAGTATTTATCGTTAAGGAATCATTTTTTGAAGGGATTCTTATTGCTTATGAAATAATCTCATCAAAAGCCCGATCTGATCTGCAAAATATCTGATTGAATCAATATTCCCATTACTTTTATATCCACAAATGAAGCATCGCTTTTCGAATACAGAACTTCTTGAATTGCTTTCTCCTCTGGAGGAGTTGCGGGCATGCAATATTTGCCCGAGGAAATGCAATGCCGACAGGTTTTCGTCTAAAAAAGGCTATTGCAAGGCCGGCACCGAGTTCAGTGTTTCCTCCTTTTGCATTCATAAGGGTGAAGAGCCTGTGATAAGCGGGAGCAAGGGCATTTGCAATGTATTTTTCACCAATTGCAACCTGCAGTGTGTTTTTTGTCAGAACTGGCAGATCAGTGAAAACAGCCTGGACCACAAAAGGAATCATTTAAGCCTGGATGAAGTACTGCAACAGATCATCAGTATTCTCGAAACCGGAATCAATATGCTGGGATTTGTTTCACCCGGACACTTTATTCCGCAGATGAAGATCATTGTCAATGCCTTGAGCATGAGAGGATATCACCCCACTATTGTTTACAACTCAAATGGTTATGATGATGTAGGAGAGCTCATCAAACTGGAAGGGATGGTGGATGTTTACCTGCCTGACTTTAAGTATATGGATGAAGGCATTGCAGCCAAATACTCCGATGCCCGGAATTATCCTGAGGTAAGCCTTATGGCCCTGAAAGAAATGCTCAGGCAGATAGGTAGCGGACTCATCAGCGATAATGAAGGATATGCGATGCGGGGCATGATCATCAGGCACCTTGTTTTGCCGGGCCACACAGCGAATAGCATTAAGGTTCTGGAAACCATAGCTGAAGAACTTTCAGTAAATCTGCACATCTCACTTATGTCGCAATATTATCCTGCCAACAGGGCAGGGGAGTACGAAGAATTAAAGCAATCAGTGGATGCCGTGGAATATGCCAAAGTAGTGAAAAGCCTCCGGGAACTTGGATTTATGAAAGGCTATGTTCAGGACCTGGACAGCTCAAATAATTATAAGCCGGATTTTGATATGGATCATCCATTCGAATAAGAATATATAGAAAACTAAACCGGGTACCCGATACCAGGTATCTGATGTCAATTTTTAAGCAATCAATAAAATATGCATTACCCAATCTCATACGTTGAACCTCTTTTTCGTCCGCCCAGTGAGGCCTATTCATTGATCTTACAACCTACGATAGGTTGCAGCTGGAACCGCTGTGCCTTTTGTGAGATGTATACTACCAAGAAATTCCGCATCAGGGATATTGAGGAGGTGAAGGCAGAGATCGTCTCCATGAAAGAATATGGCGATCAATTGAAAAAGGTTTTCCTGGCGGATGGAAATGCCATGGTGTTGCCTTTTGATTATCTGATTGAGCTATTGAACTTTCTGAATGAAAGCTTTCCAAGGCTGATGAGGATATCTGCCTATGCCTTGCCGAAAGACATCCTGGCAAAGACAGATGAGGAATTATTGCAAATTCGCGAAGCAGGACTCAAGCTGATCTATGTTGGGGTTGAATCGGGGGATGATGCCGTTTTAGAGATGATAAACAAAGGGGAAACATATGCTACTTCAGTGGAGGGATTGCTCAAATCAAAAAAGGCAGGGATCAAAAGTTCTGTTATGATCTTAAGCGGGTTGGGAGGCAAGAAGTACAGCCGGCAACATGCTGAGAATTCTGCCAGAATTGCCAACGCCATCCAACCGGAGTTCTTATCGACGCTGGTGCTGAGTTTTCCTCACGGGCTTGAGCATTATAAGAAACGGTTTAAAGGGGAATTTGAGCCCTGTGAGATTCCTGATTTACTGGCAGAACTGAAGGTCTTTATTGAAAATACCGAGCTGGAACAAACAGTTTTTCGCTCCGATCATGCCTCCAACTATTTAATTTTAAAAGGAAACCTTGGCCGTGAAAAAGAACGGATGTTGCAGGAGATCGAGGCTGCCCTGGCAAACCCTTATACGGCCGGCCTGAGGCCGGAGTGGCTGAGGGGATTGTGATGCCTGAAATCAGTTGATTAAGAAAGTCAATTTAAAGTAAAATAGCCCCTGAAAATCAAGAGGCTATTATACAACATACTAACTATTGCTTCACTAAACTCTTATGCGAAACTTCAGCTTTTTCAAAGCGGATTTCAACAATATAGAGTCCTTTCGGTAATTGTTCGATATTTAGAGTTGTTTCGAGCTTCCCTATAGTCAATTGCTGTGATTGCAGCAAGCGTCCATCCATGCTGAAGATACGTATGTTCTGCATCTTGTCTTTGCTTTCTATATGAAGCTTTTCCCGGGCAGGATTCGGATAAATATTGAAGGATGTCTTTTCCTGCTCTTTCATCCCCACCGGGAAATTATGGTCGGCCAGGTAGGTGACGCTATAACCAACAAAATCAGTAAATTCCGTGATCGACATAACACTAACTTTGATGTTTTCAGCATACCAGGTGTAATCAAGCAGGGTGGAGGTACCCACAAACGTCCAGCCCATACCGAAGTTCATCCATTGGGATGATACGGTTGTTGTTAGCAGGCGGATCGTGTTTTCATATGTTCCTGTGGGTGTTGTTATGCTGCCCCAGGCATCCACAACAGTATGTACGGATCCTGAATCCTTCATAAAGTACATGCCACTGCTGGAATTAAAGAGTTTGAACTCATAATTATCTGACATTACATCACCGTATGAACAGGGGAATACCATGTTAGACAGGGCATCATCATAATGTACAAAAGATACACCTCCGCTTTGGGAATTTCCGATTCCAAGCAATGTTTGGCTGTTGCTGTTGAAGTTATAATATACAAAGGGGCCTTCATTTGATGTTCCGGGGCCACGAATGCAGAGGTTGGCAGTGGCCACGGTTGAGGAATCAGCATAGGGTGTGCCTGCCGGATCAATGCAGAAGGATTCTTCTCCCTGGATGTATACGCCTCCCGGTATGCTGCTGAAATCCCATGTCTGATTGGCACCTGCCGGACCGGGATCCATACTTGGGATCTCGTCATAGATATCCATGCGGTAATTGTCACCCGGAAGCAGGTTATAACTGCTGTTAAGTGTAATCTGGCTGAATACGGCCGAAGACAATAGGATTGAAATTATTAATAGAATAGATTTTTTCATAGGTATTGGTTTTATTGTCGCAAGCGATTTCGTTTTTATTGTATTGACTGGATGCGAATGAGCGGCCCCGGAGCTTCGGGGCCAACCCATTTGCGGATGGTTAAAGATCAGAATTCCTATTCCATATTGGTCCATAGCTGCCAGTCAGGAGCACCAAAGCCGAGGCCTTTATTTTGCTGTGCGGCAAGGATGCTGTATGAGCCAACGATTTGAAATTGGTCGGTATCAGTAACATTGAATGCTATTTCGTAAAGGTCTCCACCACCCGGCTCATATTTGTTGAATATAATCCTGTCTTCATTTGGAGAGGTCCAGATATTGGTTGGCTGCAGTCCGTTTACAGTTAGGTTCGCAGTAATATCAACCATGTCCTGGGTCAGGACATTCAATACCTTCACTTCGTAATCGTTTCCACCTCCCATAAGGAAGATCAGGAATTTTCCATCTCTGGTCCAGCATATATCCTGGAAATTGGCTTCTTCCACTGGCTGACTGTACATTACGGTCTTGGTGTTGCCGTATGCATCCATTATCATAACCGCATCATGAGGATGATTCTGGTCAATTTCTCTTAACTTACCGTTGAATGCGATGTATGCGCCATTTGGTGACCAGGAAGGCATATAGGCAAAAACCATTTTGGTCGCAATTTTTGTTGGACATTCAACTCCTTCATCCTTGAATGTGAGCTGCTGGTATCCTGAACCATTTTCATTGATGCGGTGGATCTGGTCGTCGGAGAGCATATCAACATCCTGGGCCGAAAAAACAATGTGTGCAGCTACCGGAGAAACATCAATATCCAATACATCCCAGTCATCCTGGCTGGTAACCTGGAAAAGGTTGTTTCCACTTTCCCGATCACAGGTATAAATGACTTTTGTGGCAGTGCCACCAGGCTCTTTGCTGGTGATAACCGCTTTCTGGCTTTGATAGCCCAGGGCCCATTTGTGCAGGGATATGGTATTGGGTGTTACTTCTGCCTTGATCGCCCCTGAGGAAGGAGATACAATGACATACTTGCCTGTACCTGAACCCGCAATGATCAATGACTGATCGACGGGCACAATGGGTGCCACATCTTCTGTTTCGTCTTCCTGACAGCCCATCAGGGCGAAAAATGCGAGTAAAAGTAACAATGTGTTTCGTGTGATCTTTTTCATGTTTAATTGATTTTAATGGGTTAATGAATTAATCCTTTTGAATATTTTTTATGATTTTTAAAAGCGCATCTTGTTGATGCTTGATTTGTTTTCTGATCGCCATGATAGCATCCTTCATGGATTCGTCCTCCTTTGTTTTTCTTTTTATGTTCTTCTTTTTCTGTTTCATCACCTGAATGGATGTTTCGAATGGCGAATGTATTACAGCCCTGAAACGATTGAAAGTTTTGGAGGTGCCATAAAAGTTTCATGCAGGGTTTCAAAAAGTCACAAAGTTTGTAACTATCAGAAAATCAGTATTTAAAAATTGGGAATTTAGATTTGCATAAGGAAAGGGATCAGTCCGTCGTCGGACGATAAACCCAGTTTTTTGCGCAACCGATAGCGTGTTGTTTTAATGCCACCTTCAGATTTGAAGGTGATGGCAGCTATTTCTTTGGTGGTAAGATTAAGCTTTAAAAGGGCGGCTGTTTTTATCTCGGTTGGACTGAGATCCGGACAGCGCTCAAGCAATTTTGAGTAAAAATCGGAATGGATGTTTTTAAAGATCTTGTCGAACTCACTCCAGATGTTTTGCTTGCTCTGACTTTCCAGTTCGTGGATGATGCTTCGGATGTGTTTTGAAGTTTCCTGTTCCGTTTCAAAATTGTTATTAAGCCCGTCCAGCTTTTCAAGAATGGCCGTTATGGTATCGTTTAAGCGGATCATTTCAAGCGCCTTGGATGCCATCTCCCGGTTTTTGGACTCAAGTTTTTCCTGTAAGATCCGGTTTTCATTTTCTTTAATCTGGCTTTCCTGGCTGTGGATCAGGTTTTCCTGTTCGAGCAGGATGGCGTTCTTTTTTAATGCTTGTGATTTAAGGCGCAAAAGGATGATGATAAGGATAAGGATGGCTAAGAGTGTGAAACTCGAGATCAGGAGCAACCAGATGTTTTTCCGCTGCAGATTGCTTTCATTTTTAAGGATGGCGATTTTATTGTCTTTTTGTTCCGACTGGAACTTTTGTTCAAACTCCGTCATGATCCTTTCTTTTTCCTCACTGAACAAACTATCCTCAAGTTGCTTGTGCCGGTACAGGTGCTCGTAGGATTCTTTGAATGATTCACGGTAGGCATAGATTTCGGCCAATACTTTATAGCCTTCACTTAGCAGGGCAAGATTATTCAGTGCCAGGGCCTCTGAAAGGCTTCTTTTTCCGAGTTCCAGCCCGGATGGCTCGCCACTAAAGCTCAGGGCTTTGGCCAGCCGGAAATTGGTTATTATGACCCCGGTTTTTTCTTCCAGTTCTGCAAAACGCTCATTGGCATCTTTCAAATTTGCGATCGCTTCATCGTATCTTTCAAGGATGATATACAGGCCTCCGATGGTGTATTCCGAACTTGCGATGACCCTGCTAATGCCCAGGTTTTTTCGAATCCGCAGGCTCTCATTGTAAAAATAAAGGGCCGAGTCGTACATTTCCATGAATTCGTAGGCCGTTCCCATATTGCACAATACACTGGCAGTGCCATATTCATCATCAATCTCCATTTTTTGCCTCAGTGCTTCGCGCAGATAGGCCAATCCTTTAGCCGGTTCTTTCCTGTTTACCAGCAATACACCCAATGCCGTATACGAAGCAGAACCTATGAGAATGTTCGGAGCTGTTTTTATTAATTCCAGTACCTGCTCATAATTGGTCATGGCATTGATGTAGTCTCCTCTCAGCCGGCAGATCTCACCTTTAAAGAAATACAACAACACCAGGGATTCTGTATCATTTGATTTAGTGAGTTCTATTTCCGCTTTATCGTAGTACTTATTCGCCAGCGAATAATCATCCTTATAATAGAAAACCCGGCCTTGCCAGAGCAAACTTCGTCCAATGCCTTTTTCAAACTTTTGCGTCGTGGAAATGGTCATGGCATCCTGCAGGTATAGCAGGGCTTTGTCATTTTCGACCGAACAAAACTCTTTACCAAGTTTGATCAGTTCAAGAACCTTGCTTGTGTCGTCCGGCATATCGTCCAGCTCGTTTGCAAGCTTATCCGAAGCATGTGAAAGGCAATGGCAAATCAGCAAAGCAATCAGTACCAAAAATGGCCTCTTGTGCATTAAAGGGATAATTAGGCGCCGGTGAAAGCTAATAATCATCTTTTAAATTGGGTTCTGCGACTGGTTTAAGCAAATATAATCAGAATTGTTCAAATGCAGCCTTGCTGTATAGTTAAGGTGAGGATTTCATTGATTATGGATTATGAATTATGGATTATGGATTCTCCTCTCTGCCTTCTTCACTAACATGAAACAAGGTGCCAGGTGCCGGATACCTGGAAAGTTAAATTGCTAAAATGCTTGCCCCGAGGACTCGGCGGTTAATTTGACAGATGCTTATTTATCCACATAA
>CAZASJ010000096.1:0-10776 GCA_964487735.1 uncultured Bacteroidales bacterium
ACACATATTATAAAATGGGCTTCACATTTTTCATTGACGGATCATCTATTAACGGAGCAACAAGATATGATTTTGCAGTTTCTGTAAGATGCCTCAAAGATTAGATAAAAGGACTTTCCTACAAGTCTTAGTATGTCATCAAATAATAGTAAACTTTAAGAGGCAGAAGTTAAGAGAGAATTAATTTATATTTAAGCAAGCAATTTTAAAAATGGTTTGCTCCTCTTCTTGGACTTCCTCCAGAGGCGGACAAGCGAACCAAGGACCCTTCCGCCTAGGCGGATCAGATGCCCTTTTGTTTCAGTATGTTTTTTATTAGGTCCCTGCCTTTGCCGGATTTGAGAAACTTTTCCCTTTTCATTGCTTCTGAACGGGTATAAAACTCTTCCGAATGCACAAGCACCCATGGGCCTCTGTTTTTGGTATAAGGGCTTAATCCGGCATTATGATGAGCTATTCTTGAATCGATGTTTTGTGTTTGCCCGGTATATAGCTTTCCGGTTGATTTGCTTTGAAGAATATAAACGTAATACATTGGTGATGAAATAAAAAGGGATAAGTTTTTCAACCTATCCCTTAGTGTTTGCTCCTCTTCTTGGACTCGAACCAAGGACCCTCTGATTAACAGTCAGATGCTCTAACCAGCTGAGCTAAAGAGGAAGGTTTGCTTTTAAAGCGAGGGCAAAGATAAATATTATCATTAAAAAATCAATGGTTTTTATTTAAAAAAAGAATTCCTCTCTACTTAGAAATAAGATCGCTTCCCTCATATCCGTCTGAATTTCAATAACAAAAGCAATGTTTACATTTTGATTCGGACTCTTTTTTCACTATATTTGGATAATATCAGCAGCGGGAAAATATCAGGTATTTGTAAGTATTAACCCAAAAACCGATCCCATGAAAAAAAGAAAACGCCTCTTTAGCATCATTGTGCTATGGATCCTTCCCGCGCTGTGCCTTGGCCAATGGCAGGCCGACATGACCACCGACTTTTCAGGTGAAAAGCATTACAAAGTGTATTCCGATGGCATCCAATACCGCTATGAATTCACTGAAGATGATATGAGTGGAGTTGTTATTACAAACCCTTCCACCAACATCACTGCCATCATGCTTGTGGATGAAAAAAAAGTGCACTATACGGCCTCTGACGGCATGCTTAGTGCCATGAACGACCCTGTAATGGGCTATAAAAGCTCATCGAAGCATTTGGAAGAAAAAATCCTGGGCGAAGAAGAAATGTCCGGATACAATTGCATTAAAAAAGCCCTCATTCAGGATGAGAAAGAATTTTATATTCAATGGTTTTCCGCCGACCTTAACTTTCCCGTTCGCCTGCTTGGGAATTGGGGCGAAAAGCCTTCCATGCAACTGGAAAACATCCGGGAATGGGCCATTGACCCTGCAAAATTTGTAGTCCCTGATGATTACATCGAGGTGGATGATAACCTGAATCCCGTGACCCCTGAACCTTCCCTCCCTGAATAATAGACAAAAAGAGTGTGCCTGTGTGTAGAAATGGCTTTAAACCATGCCATGTCAGTGAAAGGAAATTCTTAATTAGACGATCATCGTGGCCATTGGGTGTATCACCAGGTTGTTACCCCTCTGTCCCGCAAGGGCGGGACATCTCCCCTAAGGGGGAGAATATTTGGAAGGTTCGTGGCAGGCCACGAGGATATATTTGATTAATAATACATACATTTGTTCCTTCAAGTATTTAATAAGAGTGTTTTGAATTAAACCTCTTTATCTATACTTTTGTTTTAACTCTAATTCATTAAAAGGATGAAAAATACTGCCATTCATACATTAAGAAATACTCATTTCCGTCTGCTTGTTTTCATATTGTTCTTATTCCCATTAACTGCATTCAGCCAATGGCAGGCAACAATGGTTAGCAGCCTGGAAGGAGTTGAACTGGAATACAGGGTATACTCCGACCTGAATCAGTACCGACTTGAATTTGAAGACGGAGATTCATATGGAGCCGTAATCGTTGATCCTAAAGAAAATATTACAAGTATCTTATTCCCTGAAAGCAGAAAAGTACGTTATGTGCCCACCAATGGTAATTTTAGCCTTGCGAATGATCCGGTTCAATCCTATAATTATTACTTGCAATCAGGAAAAGAAAAGATAGAAGCAACTGAAAAAATACTGGGCTACGACTGCATAAAAAAGACGATTTATAAAGATGGTGAGGCAATCTTTACGCTATGGTTTTCGGAAGAACTTAATTTCCCTGTAAAACAAGTTATTCACACTTCTGAATACACCGAGATATATCTTAAAAACATCCAAGCCTGGGACCTGGAGGCTTCTAAATTTTCTGTTCCGGCAGATTTTATTGAGGTTGATCAAAACAGGGTTCCTGTCAAGAAATAGTATTATAGCTATTTCTTGCTATCCTACTATTTTTTTCAAAATCTCAATTTTCTTTTTTGGGGATAATTTAGCAGCGGGAGGTTCTTGCTGCAATTGGATGAATTTCCCGGAGAGGATGGCATTCTGGTCATTAAATGCACGGCAAAACTTACATCCCATGAGATGCATTTTGAGTTGAAGGTTTTCTTTGCAAGACAGCTTCTTGTACTCCTTTTTGGTCATTAAGAACGTGGCAGCATCGCATGACAGCATCACTCGATGCATGGCATTGTTCATCCAACTTTTTACTTTCTCGTTCATTATAACTCTTTAAACCATTTATTTTCAACACATTCGCGTAGCTGAAGCCTTGCTCGGTGCAAAAGCACCCATAAGTTTGACTCCGATATACCCAATTCCTTACAAATTTCTTCGGTAGATATTTCATCCAGGGTTTTCATATTGAAACTTGCAGCCATTTTAGGCGATAGCAGGGAGATGCAATACTGGAGCACCTTCATCATGGCTCCATCATCATCTTTCAGTGACTCTTCATCCCATTCGGAAGGAGCATGCGCCTTGATCCAAGTTCCGTCATCGGCCCCGCCTTTATGAAACGGTATTTCAAAATTCTCTACTGAATATTCCGGATTTCTTGCCTGCTTTCGATAGTGATCAATCACCTTCCTTTTCAAAATCGAAATAAGCCAGGTGCGTTCAGAACTGCTGCCGCGAAATTTATCACGGGCCTTAAAAGCCGACAAAAATGTTTCCTGCACCAGATCCTCGGCAATTTCCCGCTTACTGATCCTGGAGAGAGCATAGGAAAAAAGATAATCACCATGTTCATCCAACCAGCGGGCAGGGTCAAGATCTTGGGTATGTTTTGTTTCGGCTGACAAGCTTCCTTTTTTGTTTCATAAAGATACTATAAGTTTGGTTTTATCAATAAACCATTGCGGAAGGCAGGCCATAAAGCTCAAATTCATTCTTTTCGACCTGGTATTTGCATTATATCATTATTCATAGTATATTTATCCTGCTCAATTCAACAGGATGACGGGTCCTGATGAATTTGACTCCTGCCAGATCATAGCTTAATCCAAACTAAACTTATTATTATGAAAAATTTTAAACCATTCATCGTGGTAATTGCTATTTTCATGGCTGTATCAGCCTACACGCAGGAAATGCCCCGTCATGTTTACAGTGCGGGGGGAGGCAATTACGAATCGGCTGTCATGCATGTCTCCTGGACCATTGGCCAGGCAGAACCCTTGACAACAACCTACAAACCGACTGTCATCCTTGGCAGTGGATTTCAGCAACAGGATGACATCCCGGTATTTGTAAAGGAAGTGGAGCAAGAGGCCAAACTCCTTTTGTATCCAAATCCTTGCAATGACCTTGTCCGGCTCGATATTGAAATGGAGGAAGAAATCAGCAGCATAAGCTGGAGTCTTTTCGATTTCAGTGGGAAACTGATCATTAATAAGGAAGTTTCAGTAAATGCCAGGCAACTGAGCGAACTCATTAATCTGGGAGCGCTCCCACCCGGGGTCTACAACCTCCGGATAGTATACTATCGCGGGGATGAAGCTGCTTCTGAATCAATAAAATTAATCAGGAATTAAAACCAAAAATAAATAGATATGAAAAAGATAAAACTACTCTTATTCGTAGCAGGGATTTCCCTTGGCTTGCTTGCCAGCGGACAGGTCCCGCAAATGATCGACTATCAGGGAATGGCCAGAGACGGTTCAGGAACCCCCATCGCAAACTCAACCATAAGTGTACGTATAGCCATACTGGATGGTCCTTTCCCCGGAACCATGAATTATATGGAAACACATACCCCTCAGACGAACTCCTATGGATTGTTTCATCTAATGATAGGAGCAGGCACACCCACCATAGGGAATTTTAGCATGATAAACTGGTCAACCGGCGATTACCTGATCAGGACTGAAATAGATCCCACCGGTGGAAGTTCCTATATCGACATGGGCACAAGCAAGATCGCAACAGTTCCTTTCGCCTTTTATTCAGCCAGTTCAGGTGGTGGCGGAAGCAGCCCATGGGTTTCCAATCCTCCCAATATTTATTACAATAACGGCTTCGTTGGAATTGGTACAGATACGCCATTAGAATACTTACATATCGACAACCCAACAGGACAAGCCAATGCGCGTATCAACAGCACCCAATCATATTATCAGGCGAATGCAAGCGGAAATACCGGATTATGGTTTCTGGAGAATGGTACCAGTGTTGCATACCTCTATTGGAACCCGGCTTCTCAGGCCGTTTTTATGTATGAAAATGGAGTCCAAACCATGACCTGGAAAGGCAATAATGTAGGGATTGGCACCCTTGATCCTCTCGTGAAACTCCATGTTACTGAAAGCGGATCTGCAGGAGTATTGGGTGGTGACCTCGGCCTTTTAGCAAATACCTCTCAAACAGTAGCCACACCAATACTCGGATTTACCGAAAACAATACAGGCGAATTGTCTATCGGTGTGGTCGGACAAGCAAATTCATCTACTTCAACATATTCAACAGGGGTAAAAGGATATGGAGGCCTTTCCAGCAGCAATAGTTATGGGCTATATGGATATGCCGCAGGCGATCAATCCTATAGTATTGCCGTCTATGGCAGCGACTATGGCTCCGCCAGCAACAATTATGCAGGTTATTTTTCGGGAGATGTTCATGTAAGCGGAACACTTTCTAAAACCGCGGGAACATTTAAAATTGACCATCCACAGGATCCGGCAAATAAATACCTCATACACAGCTTTGTGGAAAGTCCGGATATGATGAATATCTATAATGGCAATGTAACCACAGATGCTTCAGGTATGGCCAATGTGGAACTTCCTTCATATTTCGATGCACTGAATATTGATTTTAGATATCAACTAACTGTGATCGGAACCTTTGCTCAAGCCATTGTGAAAGAAGAGATTTCAGGCAATAGCTTTGTTGTTCAAACCGACAAACCAAATGTGAAGGTAAGCTGGCAGGTAACCGGTGTCAGGAATGATGCCTGGGCACAAGAGCATCGCATCCAGGTTGAGGTAGATAAGAATAGTGTTGAAAAAGGAAGATATCTACACCCTGAACTTTTTGGTAAATCAGCCGATATGGGCCTGACAGTGGGTATGCCGGAATCAGAGAACGCTGTATATAAAACGACTGTTGTAAAGGAGTGGGATCCGATGGCTGAACCCGTTTTAAAATAGACATCAGGTGTTCAGCTAAAGGCGTTTAACAATTTAACAATTTAGCCATGTAACACTTTATTCAACGGAAATAATTCTTTCAAAAGAGATCATCTTCGAGAAAATAGTATCGGAGATGATCTTTTTATAATCCTTCTTTTTCGGGTCAAATAAATAATACGTAAGTGAACTCTCCACATCCCTTATTTTAGATGTAATCTCCTGCAGTTTGGCGAGTTTTACAACATCATCGGGATCCATGGCATAAATATCCAGCTTATTTCCTGATCCATATAAATGGAGGATATAGGAAAGCCAGAAATACTCGTCATCAATCTTAATGCGCTTATTGAAAAAATACCGGTCTTTATAGTACTTTAGAACCGCGGTATCAGATAGCCCTACATTTTCCATCCCTGACAGCTCATCAGAGTCATAAGAAAATGCTTGTTCATATACATAAAGTGTATCCCCATCCTCATCCATAAAAACACCCTGAAGATCCTGAGGAATTTTAGAAATAGCCTTGACTTTATGTGGCTGAGGCTCAGGGAAAATAACCTGATCGCATGACGCAAGAAGGAAAACCGTGGCAAGAAGAAATAAAACTCTTTTCATAAAAACTGATTTTAAACTACTAAAGTACAAAAAGCATCGATATAAGTATGTGCTCCGGATAATATTAAAATTAGCGCTATTTCAGACAACCAATCCGTGTTTTAACTGTCTGCATACTAGATGATCGAATCATTCTGAATAAGCTGCTATCATTAGTTTATCACGGATTTTTTTTTAATTTTAATGGCTTTTTGATGCTTAATAATATATATTTGTATAAATAATATTCTGATAACTAATGCATTACACGATCTTATTCACTATAAAAATGAAGGCGCTTTAGAATAAGACAGCTAAATAAACGGAAACAAATTCTGCAAACTCCCCAAGATGACCAAAAAAATACTCCTCTTTCTTATTGTCACTCTCGCTTTTTCTGGAATCATTATAAGCCAGGAATGTACCATCGATATCATTAAACCAACTGCTGATACAACCATTTGCAGGGGCGACTCCATATACCTCAAAGCTGAGGGGTCTTGTGACGTATTTCTGAACAATGGCTTTGAAGGGGGTATTGGTGTCGGCTGGGCTTCTACAGCAGCCAATCCAACCTTTCCATCATACGGTTGTGACGAAAGTTGTTATTGGGGAACTCCGCCATTTGGCAACGAATGCAGAGAATATAAATTTGGGAACGGGCCACTTGATCGCTATTTATGGGTAGGGGCTACTCCCTCAACAGAACGTACGATCATCACCGACTCATTTGATGTAACGATTGGGAATTGCTATGTGAAGTTCTGGATGCGATTTGGCAGGCAGGAAAATAGCAGTGCCGGCCATTGTGAGGATCCTGAAAATGCAGGTCCTGGCGGATATGGTTCCGCTACCGGTGAAGGCGTTCATTTGCAGTATTCAATTGATGATGGTGCCAGCTGGGTAGATTTTCCGGGAATCAACCAATTTCCTCAAGGTCCAAATAAAGACAATGCGCCTTTTACCACATGGGTGGATGGAACCGGCGGCTATTGGGATCCTACGCCAACCAGTGGCTTTCCCAGCCATTCTGCAACAAGATATGATACCAGTGAAGTTTACTGGTGGCATGAATATGCATGCCCCGTTCCGGCAGCGGCAGAAACAACTTCCAGCCGTTTTCGCTTCGCACAGCTAAACACTGACCTAGAGGGTTATGATACCTGGGGACTGGATGAAGTTAAGATCTTTTGTTCAAATAACCAGAATGTGGTGTGGAGCCACGGACCAACTGTATTTAACCCACCTGATCCTGTAGCACCACTCGACACAATTCAATATTGGGTAATGGTTTTTGATACCGTAGGAAACTTTGCCGCTGACACTATTAATATTTTTGTGGCTGCCAGGCCCGATACCGACCTCGGCAACGATACAACCATTTGTTGGGATGGGACAAACGCAGCATTTTTTGATGCCGGCGCCGGCTTTGAAAGCTACCTTTGGAATACCGGAGAAATAACACAAACCATCGCCCCTGACACCTCAGGAACCTTTATCGTTGAAGTATGGAATGCCACTTGTTATGATACAGATACTGTTAATCTTATCGTTATCCCGGCTACCGTGGCCAATGCAGGTTCGGATGAATCAGTCTGTGCCGGCTTTGCCTGGGATTTCCATAGTTCAGCTACAGTTCCCACCGTACTCAGTGCCGACTCCATTCTTTGGTTTGGAGGCATTGGCACTTTCGTTGACCCGGGTGATACGCTTCCTGTTTATTTTAGCGACCCGCTTGAGATCGGGCCTGTAATTCTGGGTATGATCGCATACGGATCAGGACCCTGTGGCAACGATACCAGCTACATGACCCTCACTGTTGATACTGTTCCAACAATAGATTTCACCACCAATCCCATCGATACTGCCTGCTTCCTGGTAGACATCACCTTTACCGGAACTTCCGATATCGGAATCACCACATGGAACTGGGATTTTGGCGACGGAAACACAGGAACCGGACAAGTAATCACACATGCATATGCAGCCCCCGGAATATATGATATTTCTTTGTCAGTGATCAGCGATTATGGTTGCGTCGATACCATCACATACTCAAGGGTCATCACTGATCCATTTATCGACTTTACCCATATTCCCGATCCAAGCTGTGAAAATGATACTGTATTCTTTGACGGACAAGGAGATCTTGTTACCTATTCCGACTGGATATGGGATTTTGGCGACGGAACACCTCAGGACACCGGAAGGAATGTATTCCATGTGTATCCGAATTTCGGAACATATACCGTTACCCTCTCAGTATGTAACCAGGACACCATGCATGATCACACAGTGGTGCAAACCTGTGATGCAGAAGCCGGATCAAACGAGATCATCTGTGAGCATTATCCACACGATTTTGCACTATCGACCGTCCCTCCAACCGCTATCAGCTATGATTCCCTCCGCTGGATAGGTGGCCTTGGAACATTTGATGATGCAACAGTCCTTCTTCCCGTTTATACACCTGCTGTAGGAGAAATCGGAGATATATTGCTGACACTGGTTGCCTATGGCGTTCTCCCTTGCGGGAATGATTCTTCCACAATGACCTTATCGGTTCTGGATGGTCCGGAAGCCGACTTTACATACATGCCCGATGATTCACTTTGTGTGGGTGAACTGATCGACTTCAATGCAACAAGCTCAACAAACATCATAAGCTGGGACTGGGACTTTGGTGACGGCGGAACCGCTACCGGCCAAAATGTTTCCTATGCTTATGCAGCTGATGGCTTTTACGATGTACGATTGATCGTAATTAACGACACAGCCTGTGTCGATACGGTGATCTACAGCCTGCAGATTCATATCCTGCCGGATGCTGATTTTACCATCACACCGAATGATTCTGTCTGCCTGAATACCCCAATGGCATTTGATGCCACGAGTACAACAAATGTTATCAATTGGGATTGGGACTTTGGTGACGGAAATACAGCCAGCGGGCAAAATGTGAACCATACTTATGCTGCAACAGGTGATTACGATGTATACCTCTATGTGTACAATGAAAACTCCTGTACGGATACCGTCTTGTATCCCGTAACAATTTTTGATTTACCCAGCTGCGATTTCACCATGATGCCCAATGATACGAACTGTATCAATGAACTCATCTATTTTGATGCTACAGGCTCTGCCGATGTCATTGATTGGGCATGGGATTTTGACGATGGTAATTTTGGCAATGGCCAGAATGTAACACATGTTTACCCCGCTGCAGGAACCTATGATGTAATGCTGGTGGTGACAAACGCAAATGGGTGTACAGATACAACCATCCACCAACGTGAGGTCATGGACATTTCCATTGATTATACCATCACACCATCACCCAGTTGTTTGGGAGATACTGTCTGGTTCAATGGCACCGGCGATGATATCACTTTCACCGACTGGGAATGGGATTTCGGCGATGGAAACACGGCCATCGGACATGATGTATTCCACCTGTACAGCACCTTCGATACCTTCGACATCCGCCTGGTGGTTTGCTCCGACACTGTGATAAAATCACACATCGTGCAGGAACCTTCCTCAGCCTTTGCCGGTAGCGATGAAAACATTTGTGAACATTACGACTTTGATTTCAGCCTTTCCGCAACACTGCCTACAGCCAATGCATATGATTCGCTCAGGTGGTTCGGAGGACTCGGAACGTTTAACGACAATACACTGCTGTATCCTGTCTACACACCCGCAGCAGGTGAACTGGGACCTGTGCAACTTTCTCTTATTTCCCTTGCCAGGATACCCTGTGCAAACGATACTTCATCCATGTGGCTCACCATCTTTGACGGGCCCGAAGCCGACTTTACCATTACACCACAGGATTCGATCTGTGTGGGTGAATGGATCAGCCTGGATGCAACTTCTACAACAACCATCACCGACTGGGACTGGGATTTCGGCGACAGCAATACCGGAACCGGCCAAAATACAGGATACTCCTGGGCAGCACCCGGATTTTACGATATCAGGCTGGTGGTCACCAACTCTGATATGTGCTACGATACCGTAACATACACCATAGAAGTACACGAATTGCCGGCAGCTGATTTCAATATACTGCCAAACGATTCCATCTGCCGCTTTGAAGAACTTACTTTCGATGCAAGCAGTACCACAACCATCCTCGACTGGGACTGGGATTTTGGTGACGGAAACATCGACAACGGACAAATCGTTACCCATAACTACATTGCCGCAGGAACCTACGATGTATACCTCTATGTGTACAATGAAAACTCCTGTACGGATACCATGATGAAGCAGGTTACTATTTTTGAATTGCCTACTGCTGACTTTACAATGAGCCCCAATGATACGAACTGTATCAATGAGGTCGTATTCTTTGATGGAACAGGTACGCCTGATATTGTCGACTGGAACTGGGATTTCGGCGATGGAAACATTGGCAATGGACAGAATGTAACACATGTATACCCCGCTGCAGGAACCTACAGCATTATGATGGTGGTAACCAATGACAATGGCTGTTATGATACAACCATCCACCAGCGTGAGGTCATGGACATTTCCATTGATTATACCATCACACCATCACCCAGTTGTT
>CAZASJ010000097.1:0-10721 GCA_964487735.1 uncultured Bacteroidales bacterium
CATCAATTTTGCAACAGACATTTAGTAAGAACCCTATGAAGTTTTAACCGGACACCAATAAATCTGAACTTTGAAATCTGAACTCGGCATTCGGCACTTCACCTTTGCTTATCATCATCCGAAGCCACGGCGAAGGATGAAAAGCTTCGGTGAACAAAGTCGGCACTCAATTCCGGATCCTCGATCCCGGTGACCAGGAATCGGTAAAAATCACTTTAAGAGCAACTTTTTTGAAATAAACAGATCATCTGAAATTAAATGAATGATATATAAGCCGGAAGGCACGGATGGCAAGGATTGCCTGAAGGTTTGGCCGGTTGACAGTTTTATATCCCTTACAAGGATTTCTCTTCCGGAAAGGTCTGTCAGCATTAATTTTCCGTTAAAATCTTCCTCCAGCCCCGAGCGCAGATAAAAATACTCTTTGGCTGGGTTTGGGTATACTAAAAACTCTTTTTCTGATGAAATTTCCGGAATGCTGACCGGTCCCTGGTACTCATAGCAGCCCATATCGATCTCCCCTCCCATGATGCGTGGGTTACCGGCAATATCTTCGGCTGGGATGAGCAGTTGCAGAGTATCAGTACGGCCGGCATTTATACAGGGGGAATTCCAGGCGAGGGAGAAATCGTCGCCAGGCGATATAAAATGAGGATCTGCATCTATATTGCCTTCTCCCCAATACAGCTGATAATCCCCTGGTCCCCATATATTTGCCTGACCATCTCTAACATCATTATTATCAACATAGAGTGACGGAGGATTAACGTTTGTAGAAATAAATACCGCAGGGTCTGATCCATCTTCATCCCAAAGGATACTGTTCAAAATCAGTAGTTCTGCATCTTCGATAAAAACTGTAGGACCAAGCATAGCTTCATTATTCATAAAAGTACTGTTTATGATACGCATACTTGTCTCAGCAACCGTTATAGCTCCCCCAAAACTGGGTACAATACCGGGCATAAAGTTTCCATTGAATAAACATCCGATCACATTGGTGGGGGAAGTAACATACAGCCCCCCCCCGTAATCTTCGGCATAATTCATATCAAATCTACAGTTGAAGAAACTAACTTCATTGTCGTAGGGCGTAATCAAAACAGCTCCACCATCGGCAAGGTAAATATCAGATTGTGCAGTGTTTTGAAAAAACTCACAACGCTCCAATTGGGTATGAATATTTTCCAGAAAAGCAATAGCACCGCCGCTGCCATTTGCCGCATTCAATTCAAAATAGCAATCCCTGATAATAGGCTGTCCTGATTCATGAAATACCAAGGCTCCGCCACCACCCCAACTGCTATTCATTCTAAATTCACAATTAAGCATTTTAGGTGAGGAATTGTTAGAATAGATAGCCCCTCCATTTATTGCCTTATTGGATTCAAAAACACAGTCTCTGAAATCTGCGAAAGAATTATTTATATACACGGCACCACCCTTATCCATTGCCTGATTGTCTTTAAAGTGACAATGCCTGAATACGACATTCGCGCCATTTTCAATACCAACTGCGCCTCCTTTATCTAATCCGCTTGGTAATTGATCACCATGCATAAAAACACAGTAAGCAAACCTGAGGCTGTCAACAAGTCCCGGATTCTCATTCGAGATCATCATCCCTACCCAAATGCCGGGATCAGAATAAAACCTTATCGAATCAGTTTCATTTCCGAGGGCTATAAGATTCCCCTCAATATTGAAAATGTAGGCATCCATAAATACAACATCTACTCCTGCCGAGATCGTTAAAGAAGAGCCTTCGTGTATTATTATAGGACCATTAATCTGGTAGGGACTTCCCGAAGCATCCCAAATACCTGATACATAACCCCCTGGAATGACTGTTTGTGACTGGATAGAAAAGCTGAAAAACAGGCCAATGATCAGTACATATGTTTTTAGAATACGCATGGTATTATAAAGGTACAAAATACCCTGAAGGAAGCTATAGGAAACAGCAAATCAATTTAATTGGATCAGAAGACAATCATCAGCATCTGGCCGTTTTTCTTTTCTTGCCCTGATTGCCTTTATCAATAATTTTCTGGATATAGTCTGTTGCTATCGGGACTTTACAGGCAGTACCACCCATTTCAACATCAATCTTACCTATTTTGGCAGCGATTTGCTTCGATTTTTCAGTCAGATCTGTGATATAAGAACCCACAGCAATAACAAAGCCATTCATAGTATACCTGACCCTGTTTTCTGCCGTATAGATTTCAGAAACAACTCTATCAAGTAAATTACTGTATGTTTCGATATCCAGTTCAGCATCATCTTTTACACCTGCATAATAAGCAAGTGTTGACCAGCCTGCTGATGCGATCCTTTCCTCCTTTGAATCAATCCATTTGAGGCCAATTTTAAAGCCAAAATATGTCTCAGCTGCTACCCATGCAACTGCATATTCGCTCAGATAATACCAATAGGCCTGGTCTACCCATTCATCAAGTTGCTCTTCTGTAATCTTCTTCTCATCAGCCATCAGGCCGGCCAGGTACATCGCATCTGAATTGCCTGTTCTGAAGAGTTCCAATGACAATTCATGGTTTTTCTTTGTCTTCTTCAGTATTTTCTTAAGGTCAGCAACTTTAACACCGAAGAATGGTTCCTTTGCACCGTGTTTCATTAACGTACGTTTGGTATTTTCATCACTGAATTCTTCAAGTTGTTTCAATATCTCTTCGGTAGTCATAATTGAATATTTTTGATGGCCAAATACTAACAAATTCAAGATATGATTTGTTTACCCAGAATAAAGGATCTAAAAAAAAACCCCATCATTTATGACAGGGCTTAATTGTTTCAGTGTTTCAGTGTTTTTCGTGGATCCTCTAATGTGTTTTATCCGGATATGGTGGAATCGGAAGCTGGTTTTTATAATCAAATGTTTCCATCTGTTCCAGTACCACTTCTATTGCTTTGTTTAATTGTTGGTCCTCTCCCTTGTATTCCTTTGCAGGATCGTTATCTACCCAGATATGAGGTTCAACCCCAAAACCTTCAATTACCCAGCCTTCTCCATTGATGCCATAAGGTGCAAATTCAGGTCTGTTGAGTATACCACCATCCACAAATGGAATGGGCCCTCTGATACCAACCACCCCACCCCAGGTGCGAACACCAATGATGGTTCCAAGCTCCAGGGCTTTGAATTGGTATGGGAACAGATCTCCATCGGAGGCTGAATAATTATCGATCAGCATTACTTTGGGCCCAACAAATACTGCTCCCGGCCTTGTTCCGGCCTCGGCATTCCTCGACATTGACATCAGCACAAGTTCACGCTGAAGCCTTTCGATGATCATGGGCGATACATTACCGCCACCATTACCACGGTCGTCGATAATGAGGCCTTTTTTATTCAACTGTGGATAGAAATACTTTACAAATTCGTTCAATCCTTCAGCACTCATATCAGGAATGTGTATGTAGCCCACTTCTCCATTTGTCGCTTCGCTAACCTTGCGGATATTTTCCTGAACCCATGTATAATAATACAAGTCTGATTCGTCGGTGATGGGTTTGACAAGCACTTTTCGGGCATCATTGGCTTTAGGAGAATCATTCACAGTAAGTTCAACCTGCTTTCCTCCTTTATCAAGAAGGGAAGCATAGATGTCGTTCATTTCTGATGTAGAAACACCATTCACAGCAATGATAAAGTCGCCTTCATTAACATCTACCCCAACTTCTGTCAGGGGAGAGCGGCTTTTATCAACCCAGTTTTCTCCTTCCAGGATCTTATCAATGCGATAATAGCCCGATTTGTCACGGCTAAGCTTTGCACCCAATAAACCAGTCTTAATGCGATCAGGCGACGGTTTATCCCCCCCACTGATATAAGCATGGCCTATATTTATCTCACCAATCATCTCACCAATAATGTAGTTCAAATCATTCCTGTTATTGACATAAGGGAGAAGTACACTGTACTTATCATAAACAGCTTTCCAGTCGTTTCCATGCATATTTGGAGCATAGAAAAAGTCGCGCATCTGACGCCAGGCCTCTTCATAAATCTGGTTCCATTCAGAACGAAGGTCAACCCAAACTTTCATGTCAGTAAGATCAATGAAATCATCAACTTTCGTTGCAGACACCGGAACATCGATCACAGCATATTTGCCAGCGGAAGCGACAAGTGCTTTTTTCTTATCGGCAGAAATGATCATGGTTCCAAGGCTTCCGATCTCAGTTTCCTTTTTCTTCTTGAGGTCGTACATTTTGGTAACAGCACCTCCCCCATTTGAACTGAAATAAGTATAATATACCTTATCCCCAAGGGGAATAATACCCCAATAATTTGCTGCCGCAATAGGTAGATCAATAATGCGCCCCATGATACCGTCAAAATCTATCTCAATGTTATCGTCTTCTGCGGTCTTTTCTACTTCTTCCTCCTTGGCTTTGGTTTCTTCATCCGACTTAACAGCTACTTCATCATTCTCCGGTTCAAAAGGACTGGGTGTATCTTTCTTCAGTGTAACAAAGTAAATGCTACTCATATCGCGATAAGCATGGTTCCACTCTGTATTGCTGTAGATAGGGTTAAAATCACGGCTTGATGCAAAAAACAAATACTTGCCATCATCGCTGAATACAGGATTCCCGCAATCATACCATTCATCAGTTACAGCTTGTTTTTCACCGTTTTCCAAACCATAAACCCATATTTTAGTAACAGAGTTTGTTTCCGGCAAACTATAAGTGATCCATCTGCTGTCGGGTGACCAGTTATAATCCCTCAATTCCCAGGACCTGCCCTGTTCGATCTGTGTTATTACTCCCGACTCCACATCAACATATTGCAGTCGAAGCATTTTATCGCCCCAGAGCAGTTTTTTACCATCGGGTGACCAAATGGGATTGTATTTGTAGGTATCGCCATTGCTGGTTATCTGCCTTGGCTCATCACTGCCATCCTGATTAATGATGTATATCTCATCTTCACCACTGGCATCGGATATATAAGAAATATATTTCCCGTCAGGTGACCATTCCACATTTCGGTCGTTTACCCCACAGGAGGCTGTAAGGTTTCTTGTAATACCAGATTTTGCAGGTACTGAAAAAACATCACCCCTGGACCCAAGCGCCACTCGTTTCCCATCGGGAGAAATGGCGAAGGAATTTACGCCTTTACTGGCATCCTTCAGTTCATTCCTTCCGGATGCAAAATCTTCGGCAATTGTTATAGTGATCTTGACAATACTCCCGCTAGCGAGGTCATAAGTATAGAGGAACCCGCCATTTTCATATATGATGGCTTCATCTCCCAGCGAAGGGAATTTGATGTCAAACTCAGTATAATCTGTCAGTTTCTCTGTATTGCCTGATTCAATATCATAAACAAAAAGATTCATGGTACGGTCGCGATCCGACAAGTAATAGATCTTGTTGCCATGCCACATCGGAAAGATGTCCTGGTATTCATTCTCAGTAATATTCTGTACGGTCTTCGAATTAAAATCATAGATCCATACATCATCCGCCATACCGCCTTTATAATATTTCCAAGTACGGAATTCGCGGAATACACGGTTATAGCTTAATTTTTTCCCGTCCGGGGAAAAAGAACAGAACCCACCTGAAGGCAGAGGCAGTTCTTCAGACAAGCCACCTTCGCTTGCTACCATGAATAATTGGCCTTTAAAGGAGTTAAAAGATTGTTTCCTGGAGCGATAGACCACATTCTCATTATCCTTCCAGCACATTACAATATTATTCGGGCCCATGCGATCTGAAATATCATCCCGTCCAAGCGTTGCAGTGTATGTTGCCCTGAAAGGCACTCCACCGCCAGCCGGCATAATATAAACTTCTGTATTCCCGTCGTACTGTCCGGTAAAAGCAATTTTGCTGCCATCAGGTGAGAAACGTGCAAACATTTCATATCCCTCTGCGTCATTGGTAAGCTTCCTGGCCACGCCACCGGCCTTCGCAACAGTATAAAGGTCGCCGGCATAGGAAAATACGACCTGATCTCCATGAATAGCCGGAAATCGCATCAACCTGGCCTCATCCTGGGCATTCAGGCCCACAACAATCGCCATGATCATCAATAAGAATGTAATTTTTTTCATAGTGTTAAAATTAGTCGTTAAATTTTGCAGTATTGTTTTCTAATATAGTGCCAAAAAATACAACAAACTTATTTACAGTATGCTATACGGGCTAAAAAGCAGCTGGTTTTTAAAAATTGTCCGTCCATGAACAATTAAGTTCGGATTCGGACACTTATACTTTTACAAGCTTAAAATGCTCATCAATATATAAGAGGTATTTTTCAATATCAGCATATCCCAATTCATTTAATAGTTCAGCATAATGATTAAGCTGTCGTATATGCTTCGGATCCTCCTTGCCCGTTTTATAATCAAGTACGATTGCTTTTTGATCCCTGAACATAAGCCTGTCGGGTCTGTACTCTTTTCCATCAGCCTGCATGATCGTAGTCTCATTCCTAACTTCGTATGATCCATCAAAGAAGTGACTGATTTGCTCATTTTCGAGGATGCTTTTCAGCATGGTCTTTAGTCGATCAGCTTCTTTTTCCAACAATCGTCCGGCACTGAGCTCTTTTTTTATAGACTGATCAAGATCATCCGTTTTATTAATTCCTGCCAGAAGATTATGAACAAGGTTTCCCCACTCTATATTCCTTGCATCATTCTCCAGGTCCCAATAATCCGCTGCATGGCCGCTAAGAAGAATATTTTCTCTCCAGTTGCTGCTAATAAAGGAGCTCAGTTGCATGCTCTCATCCAATTTTTTATGGAGGGGTTCAAGCTTTGCCGGATTACCAAATATATACTCATTCTTTTCATCAGCCCACTCATTTTTATGAATAAGAAAAGATCTTATCAGGCCTGGAATGCTATAGGTTTCATTTTCCTTTAGCTGCTTATCGCAGAGGATAAACAATCTTTCTGTCGGCCGGGTAGTTGCAACATAAAGGATGTTTAAAAGGTCGAGACGCACCTTGTCCTTCTCTTCCTTGAACTTCCAGTCGAAGATCGTTTCTTCCAGGACTTGAGACATGGGAAGCAGGGCCGTTTTAAGTTCCGGCATCAAAGGATCATTTATATGCACCCACTTTTTCTCCCTCTTTGTGTCAGCCTTGCTATTTGCAAAAGGATAGATCACAATCGGGAATTCGAGGCCTTTAGCCTTATGAATGGTCATGACATTTACGGCATCCATACCGGCCGGAACCACAATTGAAAGTTTTTCCCTCTTTTCCCGCCAGTATGTTGTAAAATCCTCAGGAACGAACCTTTGATTAGAACTAAAATCATAGACTACATCCAGGAAAAAAATAACATAAGGATCCGCAATGCTGTTAAGTCCAAAGATCCTGATAAGGGCTTCAACCCTTTCGTAAAGGCCCATCTGCTTCAGTTCATGGGCATGGAAACGGATGCCATGATCCAGGAAATACTTTTTCAATCCTTCATCAGAAGAAATGCTTTTTCCATCTTTTGAGGCCAGGATCAATTGGTGTAATTTACTTTCTTCCTCTTCATGAAGGATGTATGATGCGATACCCGAAAAAGCCAGCTTATCGAGTGGGTTCGTGATGTAATCGAGGCAAGCCACAAGAAAATTCACTTCCTGTGAGGATGCAAGTAAGAGAGATTCTGATGATATCACAGCAATCCCAGATGTAAGGAGGTCGCGTGCAATCTTGCTTGCTTCATTATTTGATCTGCAAAGAATAGCCATATCCCTGAGGCTATAATCCTTTTCATTGACCAGCTCATCGATGATCCCGCGGATCTTAAGGAAGTAATCCGGTTCCCGTTCTTCCTTCTTCCCTTCAGCATCCATCAGAATGATCCTGACTTCACCACCTTCTTTATCATTGGGTTCTTGCTTGCATTCATTATAAATCTCCTGCATGCCCTCAGGTAAAGTTCCCCGGAGAAATGCATACAGTTCATTATTAAAATGGATGATCTCTGCCCGGGAGCGATAGTTCTTGCTGAGGTTTTCAGCTTTATAATTGCGTACCAACTGCATTTCACGCAATTCCATTTCGGGCCTGTCGGGTTTTTTATAAATCTTCGGCAAGTCAACAAGCTGCTCCACCTCACCCCCTTTAAACCTGTAAATGGCCTGTTTTGCATCGCCCACCAGCATATTGAAATTATCGACAGCAAGTGAATTTTCAATAAGAGGAAGCAGGTTTTGCCATTCCAGGATGGAAGTATCCTGAAACTCATCTATGAGGAAATGATGGTATTTTTCGCCCAGCCTTTCGTATATATATGGAATGGGCTCATGATCAACCACTTCGGCTATTCTTTTATCCAGTTCTGAGATGTGAATAACACCTTCATTTTCCCTTATCTGTGCCACAACGATCTCAATCTCATTGAGTACAGCCAGGTGGAAAATATTCTTCTTCAGCTGGTTGTAAAGGATATATGTTGGCTTGTGTTCGTCTTTATAGTTGATTATTCGGGAAGCCATATCCAGCATCTCCGATTTCAGTGCTTCAATCCTCGACAGTGCTGAGGGTGTGGCCTTTCCTGAACTCCACTTATCCTCTCCGAGGGTTTTAATTACATATGTCTTCTCGTCGAGATCAGTAAACCTCTTTGATGCAAATCTGTTTACGTAAGCATAGATTCCCTTGTCACCGTAATAAAGATCCTGAACCTCAATTCCATTTTGTTGCCAGAGGTCCATAAGCTCCCTGGCTTTCCGGCTTATTTCATTTTCAAAGTCCCTGCAATACTTATGAAGTATCTTACTCACTTCAAGCAGTGATTCAGGCTTCATCGAAAGCAGTTCAGGCAAGTATTCATTGATCTCATCTCTGAGCAGGCGACCGGCAAATCCCTTCAGGTCTTTTTCAATGTCCCAGTTCTGTTCATCATCGATGCGGGATTCAACATATTTAGACAGGATGGTAGTAGGCATTTTTTCTTCCCCTACCCTGCTGAGCAGCAGGTCAACAGCCATTCCTACCATATCACTCTCATCTACTTCCACCTCAAAATTCAATGGCAGATCGAGATCAAAGGCAAAAGTCCGTACGATCCTGTGTACGAAGCTATCGATGGTGCCTACCGCAAAGTCGTGATAGCCATGAAGGATGTTTTCCAGCACCCTGTTCGCATTGCTGATTATCGCTTGTTCGGAGAGCCCGGTGCTTTGCATGAGCTCTTTCATCATGCTTTTTATAGTTGGTGATTCGCGGTATGCATCAGGATCACTCATTTCGGTCAGGGAACGGATAATGCGCTCACGCATCTCATTGGCAGCCTTGTTGGTGAAAGTGATGGCCAGGATATTTCGATAAGAAGCAGGATTTTTAAGCACAATATTCAGATACTCCCTCACAAGGGTGTATGTTTTTCCGGAACCGGCCGATGATCTGTAGACGGTGAAACTCATCTATGTAAAAGTAATAAAAAGCAAGCTGCCATTTAGCAAGGGCAAGGGGAAAATTAAATAAAAGTTTAACTTTGGTTTTCAAATCTGAAAATATGAAAAGGATTCCATTTCTACTAATTGCCATCATGGCCATTTCCGTCTCTGCACAGGATTCCATTAGAGGGACATACAAGGCACATCAGCCCGGATTTTATGAAAATGAGATCAGGGCTGGCTTATATCCGCCACAGGAAAAAGCAGAAAGAACATTTTTTTCAGCGGAGCTGACAGATAAGGAATTTCCCACCGATATGGATCTGTATACAAAGCACTTCCATCTGCCACCCTTATCGCAGGGTGCCACAGGGACCTGTTGGTGTTTTGCAAGCATTTCCTTTCTTGAATCAGAAGTGTACCGCAACACAGGCAAGGAGATCAAGTTGTCAGAAATGTACATTGTTTACTGGGAATATGTTGAGCGTGCCAGGGCTTTTGTTGAAGCGCGGGGCGATCTGTATTTCGAGCAGGGGTCGGAAGCATCCAGCGTACCCAGGATCATGAAAAAATATGGCATTGTAACGGCCAGTGATTATCCCGGACTCCCGGATGGACAGAAATTCCATGACCACAGCAAGATGGCAGAAGAAATGAAGTCGTACCTGCAAACAGTCAAAGAAAGCAATGCATGGAATATGGTAGTAGTGGTATCCACCATCCGCAGCATACTCAATACCTATATGACCGAACCACCTCAAAAGGTATTTTATGAAGGCGAATATTATAATCCTGTAGCTTTCATGAACAAAGTACTTGAGATAAGGCCGGATGATTATTTTCATTTTATGTCGACCATGTCAAAAACATATAATCAAAAGGGTGAACTGGTTGAAGCTGACAATTGGTGGCATTGTGACGACTACTATAATGTAAGCATTGATGATTTTCTGTTGGTGATCGATGATGCTGTCGACAGCAATTATACTGTTTGCATATGCGGGGATGTGAGTGAGCCGGGCTACGACAGCTGGGCAGAAGTAGGGATCGTAGCTTCCTTTGATATCCCTTCCGAATACATCAATGAATCATCCCGTGAAATGCGCCTGGTGAATGCCAACACCACCGATGACCATTGTATACACATTGTAGGTTACTATGATGATGGAGACGACAGGTGGTACCTTATCAAGGATTCCGGTGCCGGAGGCTTCAACGGTCCCCATAAAGGATATCGATTCATCCATGAAGATTATGTCCGGCTGAAGATGATGAACATCATGGTGTATAAAGAAGCCGGGCGACAGGTGTTGGATGGGATTATTAAGTAG
>CAZASJ010000098.1:0-10510 GCA_964487735.1 uncultured Bacteroidales bacterium
GGATCCTCGATCCCGGGGACCGGGAATCGTGACTGGATGCTGGATTGATCATGCCTGAATAGCGTTGACCGTTTTTTAACTTATACACTAAACCCTCAAACTTATAAGTAATAACTAGGCATTCGGCATTCGGCACTCAATTCTGGTTTCTAAATTCAATTCATAATCCATAATCCAGTGCCTCCTCTGTCCTTTTAACGAAAGAGGATAATCCACTGTGTCCTCTGTAGCTTTAGCGAAAGAGGATAATTCATCATCAACTCGTCCCCCGTCCCTCAGTTTTCTTCCTCTTGTTATATAATATTTATCTTTACGATATGAAAACTTCACCCACTTTCGCCAAGTCAGGACAGATCGTTGATATTGTCAACAAGCGTATCTTTCCCGGAACCATACTTGTAAAGAACGGAAAAATATCCCTGATCACCGAAGGTGAAGCCATAGAGGATGTTTATCTCATTCCCGGCTTCATCGATGCTCATATCCATATTGAAAGCTCCATGCTTATTCCGAGCGAATTTGCCCGTCTGGCAGTGACCCATGGTACGGTAGCTACGGTTTCTGATCCACATGAGATCGCTAACGTAATGGGTGTGGCAGGAGTGAAGTATATGATTGAAAATGGTAAGAAGGTTCCGTTTAAATTTTATTTTGGTGCTCCGTCTTGCGTACCGGCAACGGTATTTGAGACGGCAGGCGCTGAGTTGGGCGCTGAAGAAATTGAAGAACTTCTGAAAATGGATGAAGTAAAATACCTGTCGGAGATGATGAATTTCCCGGGTGTTTTAAGCGGAGCAGCTGATGTGAAGGCTAAGCTGAAGGTTGCTCTAAAATACAATAAACCTGTTGATGGGCATGCCCCCGGCCTTAAGGGAGATCAAGCTGCTGCTTATATTAATGCAGGAATCAGCACCGACCATGAGTGTTTCACGCTTGAAGAAGCCCTTGATAAAGCAGTGAATGGAATGTTTGTACAAATACGTGAAGGCAGTGCAGCCAAAAATTTCGATGATCTTATCCCGGTATTGAAAAAATACCCGGAAAGAGTGATGTTTTGCAGTGATGACCGTCATCCCAACGATCTGGCGGAAACACATATCAATGATCATGTGAAACGTGCTGTGGCATATGGCTGTGATCCGATCAAAGTACTACGTGCCTGTACACTCAACCCTGTACAGCACTATAAACTTGATGTAGGTATGTTGCAGGAAGGGGACCCTGCTGATTTCCTTGTTGTAGATAATCTTCATGACTTTAATGTTCTTGAGACCTATATTGACGGGAACCTTGTAGCTGAGAAAGGTAAAACCCTAATTCCTTCTGTAAAGGAGAAGATCATAAATAAATTTAATGCCAAAGCAATTTTAGCAGAAGATATTCAGGTGAAAGCCGGGGGAAAACATCTCTGCGTGATCCAGGCTCTCGACGGGCAGCTGGTTACGCTTGAGCTTGATCAAAAAACCATGGTCAGGGATGGCTTGGTTGAAAGTGATATCAGCAAAGATGTTTTAAAACTGGTAGTATACAATCGTTATAAACCCGCAAAACCGGCGGTTGCTTTCATTAATCATTTTGGATTGAAAAGCGGTGCAATTGCTTCAACAGTAGCACACGACAGCCATAATATTATTGCTGTAGGTACAAATGATGAAGATATTGTGAAGGCCATGAATCTTCTTATAAATAGCAAGGGTGGTGTGAGCCTGGTTGATGGAAAAGATGAATACATTCTAAAGCTTCCTGTAGCCGGGCTGATGTCGAATAAGGATGGATATGCTGTTGCGGCAGCATATGATAAACTCGACAAAAAAGCAAAAGCGCTAGGGTCATCACTGCGTGCTCCCTATATGACGCTCTCCTTTATGGCATTGCTGGTAATCCCGGATATTAAACTTAGCGATAAAGGCCTCTTTGATGGTCGCAAGTTTGAGTTCATTCCATTGATGAAATAAAAAAACCGGACCACCGCTCGCCGCATGGCTCACAATGATCCGGTTGTGAATTTTAGCCGTTGCCATTAAGTGGCAGCCGGTTCACCTGAAAAGATACTATTCAGCGTTGCAACGGTTGATACAATCAACGATCTCTTTCAGCGATTTACTTTTCAGTGAATAAAAGATCTTTTTTCCGTCCCTTTTTGATTGAAGGACTCCTTTATTCTTTAGGATGTTTAGGTGATGAGAGGCAGAAGCCTGTTCAATGTTCAGCTTCCTGTATATCTCTGTCACACTCATTTTTGGTTTGTCATTTAGCAATTCAATGATCGCAATTCTCATAGGATGGGCAATAGCTCTCAGCTTGCTTGCCGCCATCTCTAACTTGTTAACTTCCAACACTACTTTTTCCATTTTGTGAATAATTTTTAGCAAAACTATAATAAATTAACATAGTAGGCAAGTAAATATGTAAATAATTTGAATTAATTTTATTTAAACTCAATGATCCAGTCTTCCTCAAATTTCCAGCCAGACCTAACATCAAGCACTTTAGGATAATAGACTACCGGCTCTGGTTGGCGGAATACAATGTAACGACCAGTATCCCACTTAGCATTCATATTAATATCCCCAATAACTTTGATTATTAATTTACCGGGATCAAGATAATCCCAGCTAATGATTTTGTCTTCAGTAACAATTTCTTCCCTGATTACAGTTTCCTCTTCTGTCATAAGCTGAATGATGAGTTGGGGATAGGCCGAATTATTAAAAACATGCAGCTTATACAGGCCGTAATCATCATAGTGATTGGTATTGAACAGAACCTCTGTGCTATCGTTGCTTCTTCCAATAATATCAGTAAGTACAGAGTCTGGATAGAAGAGCGTATATCGGGTGTTTTCCTTCAATTTATTCATAAGTCGAAGCCTGCGCCCTGCTGATCCGTATATTTCCATTTCAGCCTGTAAGGTATCTGTTTCTTCAATAAGGAGGAAGCGAGAAAAATCATGGGCAGCGATGGGATATCCGGCCGAAAGGATGATCTTTTTATAATAGGGGAATGGGTTTGAGGTATTGCTGTTCACAGTAAGTATCTGAGCTGCTTCGCGTTCCTTTTTCCTTTGTGGCAGTTCTTCTTCATTCAGGCTAAAAGAGGCGGTGTCAAATACAATTGTATCCTGGCTGATCTTCAGGCTTATTGTATCTATTGTTTCGCTTAAAATATAGTAGCGAAGGGTATCCATACCTTCACTCCATTCTTCAGCCATCCAGTCATCGGGAACAGCTGTTAAAGGCGTGATTTCCACATCCTGGGCAGCATAGCGGAAAATGAAACGAAGAATGCGTTGCCGGGGTTTGTCTACACCCAGTAATCGTTGTATTGTATCAACCTCCTTAAACATGAAAAGACTGTAAAATCCTTCTTCTACGGTATCATTTTGAAGGCTATCTGCAGCTTCAAGTACCTCGGTGATCATCAAGGCAGTATCTTCGACCATTTCATCCAGAAGTTCTTCACCGATATCATACAGCAATTCCGCTTGCACCTGTGATTCTTCCACGATGCTTGAATCTTCCGGAAGCAAGGCAGTGATGCTGTCGGTATAAAGTGAATCAGCTAATTCCGGAACAAGGTATTTGGGAGCAATAAGGCTATCGAGAAATGCTATCTGTTCTTCTGCATTATCATATGTAGAACTGTAGTTGTTATCGCTGAGCGCGAAAAGCCTGTAATCTCCATCCCTGAGGTTGTTGATTACAAAAAAACCTGCAGGATTGGTACGCGTCAGGTATGATGGTTTAACAAGGTAAGGCAGACTATCAAAGGGGATAGTATCACTTTTATCCTCGTATAACATCACCAACACATCCTCTCTGGGTTTGAGGTTGAAGGCTTCGATTACCTCACCAATCACTGAAAGCGAATCGATCTTGTCACCGGTAGAAAACACATAGGTGTAATTTTCAATGGGATTGCCTTCTGTGATGTCTTTAATGGATTTGCCAAAGAAAATTGAATATGTAGTGCTATCGTGCAATTTTTCATCAATCTCAATGATCACTGACTTTCCCCTGGTTTTGATTTCCGGACTTTTTTGCAAAGGGGGAGATATAAATACTTCTGTGCTTATATCAGATACGTCCACAAACTCATTAAACTTCAGTTCAATTCTCTTCTGATGGAAATGGACGGTATAATTCGGAGGATCCGATTCCAGCACCTGTGGCCCATAAATATCCTTGGGCCCGCCACCGGGGGCTTTCATATTGGCACAGTTGGAAAGGAGTAGTGCCATCATGAAAGAAATGATAAGAATAATGCGGCCTTTGATCATATGACAAAGATAAATAATTAATGATATGGAGAATGCTGTGCGAGAAGATGAAAGGGAAAGGGGGCCAGGAACCCCCGGGCCGGAAATAGTAAACATTTATGCAATTCGATGCTGGGATTGACTTATTTCAGCAATTCAAACTGATATCCCTTTTCCACGGCTCTTTCCAGGTATTTCGGAAGTACAAATGCAAGTTTTCCGATGGCTTTTTTATTATCGTGAAAAACAATGATTGCTCCCGGCTTTGTATATTTCCAGGTTTTTTCCATGCAGCTCTTCTGATCTACTTTAACATCATAATCTCTGCTGTGGACAGTCCACATAATAATTGTGAAGCTCTTATTCAAAGCATGAACTTGTTATCAATTCTGTTTCCCATACTGAGTACGATAAAGCTTGCTTTTTACCACCCGGCTGCATTTTTCGACATTTCCAACATATTTCTTGGTCCCTGTTTTCCATCCTTTAAGATGATTGTGGGTGTGATTTCCCACCATGTGGCCTGCATCGATGATCATCTGGTATGTTTCCGGATGTTTTAAAACATTTTCGCCTACACAAAAAAAAGTAGCCCTGGCATTGAATTGTGCCAGCATATTCAGGATCAGGGGTGTGGTCTCTGGATTGGGCCCATCGTCGAAGGTCAGGTAAATTTCCTGTCCGCTTCCGGGCATGTCCCAATGCAGTTCTTTTCTGCCCAGCAACCTGAGCCAGTATGGTGTATTGAAAAGCACAATTTAAGCTTACATTCCAAGCTGTCTTACATAAATTTCATAATAACTGTTGAACAACTGCTCGGCCTGGGCTTCTAATTCTGTTTGATTATTGGACCTGGCAATTTCCTTTACTTCGTGCGACATGGATAGGTAGTGTTTGCGCATATCATCCACCAGCATGGCCTTTTCTCCTTCAAAGCGGAAAAAATATTCAAGGTTTTGGTTCGTGATATCAAGCATTCCCTCCAAAATCTTCATCCCTTTTTCGCTGGCTCCGGCTTGCAAATATGCATCGGCTATGCCAAGTACAAAATAATTATAAGGAATGCTCTCCGGTGGGATGAGTTCCATGATCTTATCACAAACGATAATGGCTGAATCCATTTTGCCTTCGGCAACCAACTGCAGTGCAAGTCTTCCATATACATTACGCAGGTTCATCGACATGCGGAGGTTGTCCTCGCTGAGATTCACGGAAGGATCTTCCATACCGGAAGTAAATTTATTTACAAGATTGTCGAACAATATGTCAGAATCGATCCTGCCGATGTTTTGCCCTCTCTCAGGTGTTTTTACAGGGATCAGCCTAAAGGCCATACCTTCCAGCTGGAAATAATCTTCCAGTCCGATATAGGAATCATCACCAGTAGTGCTGGCAAAATAAACTGGGCGGTCCCAGTCGTTGGTAGCCAGGAAGTCGAGCATAATGACATTGTTACGTTGTAGTCCCCAGCGATCAACGGTCCATTTGAGGGGTTCAATCTGTTGTGCAAGTTCAGGTTTAACAGTACCATTGCTCAGTACCTTTGCCGGATCTGCTTTAAGCATGAATTTCTTTGTGGGAAAATAGTCGATGGTCATGCCTTCACGCGTAAAGCGGAGTCGGCTTTCATCCTGTTGGATGATGTCGAAAAGGGCCTTCACATCCACGAAATCCTTAATGCTTTCATTTTCGATGAGGTAAACAACATCGCGCGTTCCTGCTCTGTATTGTTCCTGCGAGAGAGAAATAGGCATAGGATCTGAATCGTATGCTTTTCGTACCATCTGATCAACATACCAGTCGCCATTGAGTAGGCTGAGGTTGCAAACACGAACATCCGTCCGTATTCCTTCCACTTCCTGGGCATACCAGAGTGGAAAGGTGTCGTTATCACCATTCGTGAAAAGAATGGCATTGGGTTCACATGAGTTCAGGTAATTTTTTGCCATTTCAAGGGCGGTATACCGGCCTGAACGGTCGTGGTCGTCCCAGCCCTGTGCACCCATGATGATAGGAACAATCAAACAAACAGCCGTAGAGATTATCGCAGCCTTTTTCAGGTCGAGGTATTTCTTAAGGAATTCAAAAATGCCTATGACTCCCAGCCCGATCCATATGGCATATGCATAGAAGGATGCCGCATAGGCATAATCCCTTTCCCTTGGCTGAGGTGAATGTTGGTTGAGGTAGAAAACAATAGCAAGTCCTGTCATGAGGAAAAGCAGGGCTACTACCCATGCATCTCGTGAGTGCCGTCTGAATTGAAATACCAGTCCGATGATACCCAGGATGAAGGGCAGGAAATAAAACTTGTTTCTTGCATTGTTATCAAAGTTTTGCGGGAGATCTGTTTGTGGGCCCAGTCGTGCCTCATCAATAAAATTGATACCACTTATCCAGTTGCCGTGTATGAGGTCACCATAATATCCCTGAAGATCGTTCTGCCGGCCGGCAAAGTTCCACATAAAGTAACGCCAGTACATATGACCGATCTGGTATCGGAAGAAATATTTAAGATTCTGACCAAAGGTAGGCACCTTTATATTTTCAGGATCATTGCTGATCCCGGCCCAATTTTTATAATCATTGATATACCGCTGCTCGGTATTGTTCCACATACGTGGGAAGATGGTCATCTGTTTAGGGTTGTATACAGGGATGCTGCCCTTGCTTTCATCGATGATCACATATTTTCCAGCTTTATTATCACGTCGGTAAACGGGGTTTCCATCCTCACGGTCGATCACTTCGGCATTATAATATTGTCCGTAGAATTTTGGCCAGGTTCCGTATTGTTCCCGGTTTAGATACGATAGCAGGCTAATGGCATCTTTAGGACTGTTTTCATTGATAGGTGTGGCTGCATTTGAGCGGATAATCAACATCACAAAGGACGAGTATCCGATCAGGATGAATACAATGGAAAGGATAATGGTATTCTGCATTGCCCCTTTGGTCCGGGTAAAGTAGAATAGACCTGCAATCGCAGCGATCACAATCACACGGATAAAAAAGGAGCCTGCTCCCGATGACTCAAGGAGTATGAGCAGGGCCATGATGCCACCCAATACATACACCAGTAAAAGCATGGGTTTCAGCTTGCGGCGGTTGTAGAGAATGCCTGCTGTTAGCAGACCTATGAGCAGAAAGGTAAAGAACAAAGTTCCCAAATGGAAGGGCAGACCAAAGTTGTTTACAAACAATAATTCGGTTGAGGCAAATAGCTGTACCACCTCGGGGATGATGCCATACATCACTGCTGACAGAATGATAATACTGGCACCGAAAGCGATCAGTGCACCCTTGCGGGTGGGCTTAAATCTTTTGTAATAATACACCAGGGTGATGGCCGGGATGGCCAGCAGGTTAAGCAGGTGAACTCCGATACTTAGCCCCATAAGGTATGCAATCAGGATCAGCCATCGGTCGGAATGTGCCTGATCCGATACCCTTTCCCACTTGAGAATGGCCCAGAAAACAATGGCAGTAAAAAATGACGACATGGCATATACTTCACCTTCAACAGCTGAAAACCAGAATGAATCTGAAAAAGTATAAGCAAGAGAACCGATGATCCCGGCGCCCAGTACGGCCATCATTTGTCCGCGATTCATTTTCCCTGCTTTTTCATACATCTTCCTTGCTAGCATCACAATACTCCAGTAGAGAAAAAGAATGGTGAAAGACGAAGATAATGCCGACATAGTATTCACCATGCGTGCTACCTGTGAAGTGTCGCCAAAAGCAAAGAGCGAGAAGAAACGACCCAGCATTTGGAATAGTGGTGCTCCTGGTGGGTGACCGACCTGCAGCTTATAAGCAGTGGCAATATATTCACCACAATCCCAAAAGCTTGCAGTAGGCTCTGAAGTAATGATATATACGATACTCGCGAATAGGAAAATGATCCAACCGATGATGTTATTGATCCGAGTGAAATTGCTCATACGTTCGTAGGGGTTTAATAATGGGGGTAAAGATATGAAAATTCATACTTCATACTTCGTATGAGTATTGTGGAAGGGGTGTAGTTTAAAATTTTGCCTTTTGCCTTGGCTTTGCAATTTCAATTTGAATTTTGGAATTTGGTTTTGATTCAGGAATCTCAATATCTCCATCAAATGATTTATTATCTTTGATGAAAATTTAATAACAGATGTATAAGTTAGTATTATTACGACATGGACAAAGCGAGTGGAACAAGGAAAACCGTTTCACAGGATGGAAAGACGTTGGGCTTTCCGATCAAGGGGTGGAAGAGGCCAGGAAGGCGGGTGTTGTATTGAAAGAGAATGGCATCTTTCCAAAGGTAGCATATACTTCATACCTCAGCAGGGCGATCAAAACGCTCTGGCTGACATTGGAGCGCATGGATCTCATGTGGATACCTGTACACAACAGCTGGAGGCTCAATGAAAAGCATTATGGGATGTTGCAAGGATTAAACAAAGCTGAAACTGCCTTGAAATATGGCGATGAGCAAGTGCTATTATGGCGGAGAAGCTTTGACGTGCCTCCACCTCCCATCGAAGAAGACAATCCTCTGAATGCGAAATTCGATCCGCGATATGCGGCGCTGGATGATAAGGACATTCCCCGCACAGAGTCGCTTAAAGAAGTGATCGACAGAATGGTGCCTTACTGGAATACTGAAATAAAACCTTCATTGAAAGCAAATGGAGAAGTGCTGGTAGCAGCACATGGCAACAGCCTGCGCGCAGTGGTCATGTACCTCAAAGGGCTGAGCGAAGAAGAGATCCTTAAGTTTAACATTCCTACTGGAATTCCTTATGTTTTCGAATTTGATGCAGACATGAACTATATCAGCGATTATTTTATAGGGGATCCTGAGGAGATAAAGAAGCTGATGGAACAGGTGGCAAATCAGGCCAAAGGGAAATAAGATAGAAAATAATATAATTACCTAATGCATAATATTCAAGCCCCAACCCCCAAAAGATGGGTAATTCCGGATATACATGGTTGTGTAAAGACATTACGGGCCCTGTTCGATTATTATATCCGTCCGGGAGCGGATGATGAATTGTATTTTCTGGGTGATTATATAGATCGGGGGCCGGATAGCAAGGGCGTTATCGATTATATTATGGGCTTGCAGGAACAGGGCTATAAAGTGTTCCTGATCAAAGGTAACCATGAGGAGAGTGCCGTTAAAGCATGCATAGAGGAACGAAATCTGAAGAGTTTCCTTGGAATTAAGGAGAAGAATAAGTCGAAAGCTGCATGGAGGCAATATGGCGGAAAGGAATGCATGGAGAGTTTTGGCATTAAAGACCTGAATAAGATTCCACAGAAATATGTGGAATGGATGGATTCAATGCCGACACACTATATTCTGGACGATTTCGTTCTGGTACATGCAGGCCTGAACTTCGAGAGGGAGGATCCGTTTGAGGATGAATATTCCATGCTTTGGACGCGAAGTTTTGTTACGGATCCTGAGAAAATAGATGGAAAAATCCTGATACACGGACATTTAGTTATCAGTCTGGAAGAGATTTTTATGATGCGTGATAAACCGGCAGAATTTGGACATATCGACCTCGACAATGGTGTTTATATGGCAGGCAGGCCGGGGTTTGGCAGCCTGGTAGCGATGGAGTTAAACTCGATGGAATTATATTCACAGTATAATCTTGATATGTAAGTAATTTGGGTGCTGATCTGAGATTTATTCTATCCTTATATTTGGGAAATATATTCTGACATAACAATGATCAACATAAAGACAATTAAACACATCACCCTTATTTTTATCGTTTTTCTGATGGCTTCCTGTGTAGGAAGTACTGACAGGGAGTGGGCTGTGGACAATAGCTCTTCTACTGCCATCTTTCTCCGGGTAGGTCTCTTGGCGAGTACCGATACCATTTATAAAATCATATTAAAAGGTGAGAAAACAGTCATTACCATTACAACAGATGATTTTGGCAATGCTGATCCACAGCAAGCTTTCGATGTATTCTCACATCTCCTGATTGTTAATGCTGATGGTGATACTTCCAATATTGAATGGGTTGATAACGACAGCTGGGATATCTATATTGAACAAACCAAAAGACGGCCCGACCATTTCCACCAAACCTATGATTTAGTGGTTACGGATGCGGATTTTAACTAGTACCGCTTGTTCTTATTCTTCCCCGACTTCTGCGACTCCGGATCCCTTTTATCAAAGTTTTAATATTTTTAAAAATCACTTCCGATATTCTCTTCCATTGGCATCGATCC
>CAZASJ010000099.1:0-10453 GCA_964487735.1 uncultured Bacteroidales bacterium
GCCTTGAACTTCGAAATGAAATGCCGGAGAGTTCTTTATTCTTTATTCTTTATTCTTTGTTCTTTGTTCTTTATTCTTTATTCCCTATCCCGTTACTAGCTCAGGAAGTTCTCATTCAGGTATTTATGAAATTTATCTTTGTATTGCTCGCTTACCGGAATGTAAACGTCTTTATCAAACACAATGCGGTTGCGTTCGATGGTCGTGATCTTATTCAGGTTGACAATAAAGGATCGATGAACACGCATGAATTTTTTAACCGGCAGGTATTCTTCCATTTTTTTCATGCTCATTAAAGTCATTACCGGAGGCTGATTTTCTATGTGTATGCGTAAATATTCCCGCATTCCTTCTATGTATTTTATATCGGCGAGATTGATCCGTATGATCTTATATTCAGATTTTATCAGCAGGAATTTCTCATTGCTTTCTACATCTGTAATTCTGTCATTCAATGATTGGATCCTCGTGTTTGCCTTTTCTGCGGCCCGCAAGAAGTCAGTGTAACCGATGGGCTTCAGCAGATAGTCGATAGCATCAACCTTAAAGCCTTCTACTGCATATTCGCTGTAGGCGGTGGTGAAGATCACGGCCGGAGGATTTTTGAGGGATTTTACAAATTCCATCCCACTCAGGTCGGGCATATTGATGTCGACAAACATCAGGTCGATTTTATTTTGTTGCAAAAAGGATATGGCTTGCAATGCACTTTCAAACTGAGCATCCAGTGAGAGAAAGGGTGTATTTTGAATATACTGGGCTATTTGTTTCAAGGCCAGTGGCTCATCATCTATGGCAATGCATTTTATCATACGGGAATACTTAAATATACATGGTATTCATCTCGTGTATCCCTTATTTCCAGCTTATACGTGTCGCCATAGAGCAAATCCAGGCGTTTGCGTGAGTTCTCGATGCCGATCCCATACGATTCTTCTGGTTTTTCAGGCGGGATATTGCTGTTTGCAATTTCAAAGGTAAGCATGTTATCAGCATATAGAAAGCTGATGTCAATAAATGAAGCTTGCTGATAGCTGACTCCGTGTTTAAAGGCATTTTCCAGGAACGATGTATATAATAAGGGAGGAATGGACTTATCAGGTAGATGCTTGGGTACGAGCAAGTCGATCTTTACCTTATCCGAATAGCGCAATTTCATAAGATCCACATAGTTTCTGATGAATTCCATTTCCTTCTGAATTGGGATCTTTTCATTTTCAGAATCATATAACAGATGCCGCATCAGTTTTGATAGACGGATAATCGACTCTTTGGCCTCATTGGTGTCGAAATCAATCAGGGAGTGGATGTTATTCAGTGTATTCATAAAGAAATGTGGGCTGACCTGATTTCGCAGGAAGGCCAGCTGTGATTCCACATTGTCTTTTTCAAGTTTGTCCTTGATTTGTTCTGCCTCCACCAACTTGAATGAGGTTTTCAGTCCGGTATCAAAGCCAATCATTAATATCGAAAATATCAGGAAATTGGCAAAGGGGGGAACAGGTCCTCCACGCTTAGGATCAGAAGCCTGTGGAGGATGTTCTCCGGGTCCCAGGCCTAAATGTGGAGGAGGTTGATGAAATTGCTCAACAGGCTCACCCTTCATGCCCGGTTCATCGAAATTGGAACTAAAGAGAAATACACCAAGTGTCATTATGGCAATCAGCAATCCTGTTAAGATAAAATATTGCAGACTCTTTTTTCTGAACAGTAATTGTGGAACCAGTATAAAACGGTTAAGTAAGAACAAAATGAATAAAGGGAGAATGGTTTGAAGTGGCCCCCAATAGCTTTCCCAGCCAAGCTCATCATCCTTTCTGAACAAGACAGGGGACGCCAGCATAACGGTCCATATCATCACAAGCAGGATAATCTCCGCAAATCTTAATCTATTGTTCTTTGTCATTATTGATGCTAATTATTCACTAAGATACAAAGGTGAATCCACACTGCTGTATGTTTTTATTGCACAATCATCTTTTTAACATCGGTTTTTCCCGCAGCACTTAAAGAATAAAAATACAAACCTTTTGATTTTCCTTCAGTTGACCAGGTGAAGGTGTGTTTTCCTTCACTTAAATATCCGGAAGCCAGGGTTTGAATGACGGCACCTTGTTGATTGTAAATATTCAATGTAACATCACTTCCCTCTTCAAGATAGAAGCCAATTGTTGTACTATTTGTAAATGGATTCGGATGGTTTTGGTCTAAAGTAAAGTTGTTTGTATTATTAAATATATCCTCATCAATAGCAGTCAAGGTATTGGTGTTTTCTGCTTCAAAAGTCGGAAGCATTTCTATAAAGTCGCCGGTACCATTCACATACCGCCCGGTAGTAGTATCGGGCTTTTGCTGGAGAAAGCTAATTTGATCTATCAGGTTCACATTCTCATCAGACAAAATAATGATCTCACCGGAAGCAGACAATTTCAGATCAGCATGAAGGCCTTCCTGGTCCAGGTCTTTATCAGCCCATACGATCAGATAATCACCGGCCTTGATAATGGTATCAGGAAACATCCAGAGATCGGGTTCAGAAGCATCATCGGAGAGGTAGTATCCACCAAGAGGAATGTCTTCAGTCCCATTATTATAAAACTCAATCCAGTCGTCGTATTCCCCATCCTGATCCACTACGGTGCTTTCGTTATCAGCCATGAATTCATTGATTACAAGGTTCCCTGTAATGCTGATTTCATAAAATTCGTACTCAGCGCGGGCAGGCATAAATGCAACGGCATCCGAATTCTCTGCATAAATATAATACTGAATATCTGTAGAGCCTGCTGTTAAGTAAACACCATAAATGCCATCAGCTGCCTGGCCATCGCCGTGATTACCATCGTCATACATCATTGTCTTGCTGAAGAGTCCATTTACTGTGTTGCGGTGAGCAAGGTAAACAACATCTTCATTATTAAGGCTGGCTGTAAACGTAATTTCAACACCCGGAGATACCTGCAACGGATTATGCGCAACATCCGTGATCGATGGTGCTGTAAGTTGGAATTCTGATAAGGATTGTATGTACGTGGTCCGGGCATCCATTAGTTGAACGATCCCAATAACTGATTGTGGTCCACCACCTACCTGATTATACAGGTTGCCGGTAAAATTGGAATAGCTGTAAAACTTATTTGGATCAGCCTGTACATCCGCATCAATGATATCCTGAATCTCCAATGCCCTTGTTATATACCAATCGTTGGCAAAGTTTTCCTCGAGAATGGTTTTCATGTGTGCAACATATATCTTACGATACGTATCATTGGTGAGAATCTTGCTGATTACAGGGAAACTGCTCTCATTAAGATTGGCAAATGGGCTAAATTGTTGTAGCTGGGGAGTGCCCAGGTTGCCAAGGGTTTGATGCATGCTAAATACACCAAAGCTTTCGTTCAGATCCCATGGTATGGGATTAAAACGACCATTGTCATCTTTGTAGAGATAATGATTTTGGGGATTGTTGATCGGGCCATCGAGATTTACCAGAAGGTTTGAAAAAGCCAGAAACCAAAGGTGGCGATCTGTATTCAATACCTGATCAACATTTTCATTGTGGTTATTCAGGGTGTCCAGGAACCAGATCAGTTGTTCCCAACCATAATCTGATTTCATTTCATAATACCCATAGTAACTGCTTGAGTCGCTGCCAAAATATTCCCATACTCCACCTGTTGGGGTGCCAGAGGTTGAAATTTCGCCTTTTACCCGTGTATTCTCATCACTTTTAAAATGGGTGCGCATGAAAAACTTATCTACACTCTGGTCATTGGTATACAGTCCGAGGTATGTGCCATTGATATACACATTGGCATAGTTTGATTCACTTGCAGGAAAATATTTTTTTGCTATTTCATAACTTAGAACCTCCCTCACAAAACTGGGGTCTTTAAATACATTGGCCAGTTTCAGGGTCTCAAATCCTTCTATTCCCTGGTCATCAATAATATAATCCAGTTTAACGTTTAATGGGTTCTTTACCTGGTTAGGGCTATAGGTGCTGTTGCCCTTGTAACGTACGCCCACACTGTCGAAAACCTCTCCGTTGATCGCAATGCTGCCCATTAATCTCTCTTCGAGCCCGGCGGCGTAGAGTTGATCGAGCAGGTAATCCCAGTTCGATTCCTCAAAAGTTATTTCAATGGTATTGATGGTGTTGACATCATAAAACCCTTGTCCCAGCATCATGCTGTTGAGTCCGAAGACAACCAGGAAAATAATAGATAGTTTTTTCATGTTCTTATAAGTTTATAGTTTAGTTTTTTACAAATGTTGTTTCTTTTATATCTGATGAAGTTGTAAGCTTGAGAAAAAAGAGCCCACAGGGAAGCTCGCTAACATTTATTTGCAATTTTTCTTTAGACTCAAAACGCGCATTCATTATAAATTGTCCATAAATATTATAAATATCAACTGTACCGGATGATTCTGTATCCAGTTCAATATTGATGATATGGCTTGTTGGATTCGGGAATACCTTGAGTTGACTTTCGTCGATTTTAATTTCATTAAATCCCATGGAGCTATCAGCATCCCTGACCAGGCGAACAAAGTTAAAAATCCTGATCACATCCCCCTGGGGACCATTACCGTATGGCCAATTTGCAGGATCGCCTACTTTTGGGTCACTGCGTTGAGAACCTGCACCATGCACATCCATAAGGGTATAATTTCCCGACATGGGTGGTTCTTCCATCCATCCCAGGGCTTCTCCAAAACATACATAAGCTCCATAACCTCCAGGTGCAGCTGCCTGCCAGCTGCTATGGGTTGAACCACTCCAATAAAACGGATAGTTTTGATTGCCTCCTTCATCCGTAATGCTTGAACAGTTAAACAATGGATCGATCGCTGCGGAACTTGTTACCGAAGGAGCACGGCTGTAGTCCAGTATGCTTTGCAGTTCTTTGGCATTGGGAAGACGCCAATCGGTATGACCGGCAAATACAGCGTTTTCTGCATAGTTCAGGGCTTCGGGCCAGGTCATACCATTTCCGTCATCATTCTGTGTCCACATCAGTCCGGTAGCCTTGTCGGTGATCGTCCCATCACCATTGTCATAAAAATCATTTACACCATAATCGGGGTTCCCCCTGACATAGAAAACATAGAATTGCTTGTCTACGCTTTGTCCGGGCATGGGGCCGGTGGGGTATCCTTTAATTCTGCCGTCGGCAAAGTTTACGCCAAACATGGTTTCATCACCCCCCATGGTACCACCCACATAAATGTTTGTGGATGCCATCTGTGCATCAATGATGCGTTCACCGGCTGTCAGGTCTCCATAAGCAAAATCAAAATAGTTGGTGTCGATGAATGGTACCAGATCGTCGGTGGAGGTTCCGGTGTACCCGCTTGGATCTTTACCGCTGAACACAATCAGTGAGTACATCTCTTTGATAGAGGGCAGGCGCCAGTCATCATAGCCGGCCAGGTTGAATGCAGCTGCTGCGGCCATGGCTTCATCGTACGACTTTTTATCAGCATAGTCAATATCACCATCACCGTCCATATCCGGGCTTTTCGACCACATCAAACCAGTTACAAGGTCGGTAATCGTCCCATCGCCATTATCCTGGTAGTCTGGAACATGGCCTGTATAATGTGCATCCTGACCATAAAAGGCTTCACCGGGAGCCGGTTCTGCAATTTCAATAATGGTATCGTAAAAGATCTCCTGATCGGTATCCACGATAGGGTAGGTGAGGGAACTTTGAGTATATACAACTGAAAATGGAATCAGTATAAGGAGTATTGTTAGTACGTGAATGTTCACTCGAGTATTCATATATTGTGTCTTTAAATTGCTTTTATTGAATCGGTGGTATATAGGGATAATTTGGGCCCCTGCATTTATCTGGGTTTTTTGCCTTGAGGCTTGTCTTTTTTACCTCTTTGGGATTTTTGATTCTCCAGGTATGTTTTATATATATTCTGCTGACCTTCAGTAAGCAGGGCATTTACACCATCTTCCAGCTCTTTATTAAGCTTTTCCATAGCTTCACGGCTTTCTTCCCTCTTGCCTTTATTTTGTTCCTGTTGGTCAGCTACTTTTTCGAAGTGTGCAAAATACAGATCGGATACTTGTTCTTCCTGGACATCTGTCAGCTTGAGCGTTTTTGCCAGATCCACTAGCATATCTTCAATTTGTTCATCATTTGGAAGTTGTGGCGGCTCCTGTGGCCTTCCTTCTTGTGCTGATGCAATGTTTGTGGTAAGAATTGCTGCGATGATTATCAGGATGTTTTTTATGTATTTTTTCATATTAATTATTTTTATCTGTTATTATACATTTTGACAAAGAAACACAAGAGAGGTTTAGCAAGAAAGTAAAATCAACAAACGACATGATTTTATCAATGGATTAGCATTTATATCAAATGTTTGATATCTGATTGTCTGTTTATTTTATTCCGGCCACTTGTTAAATGCTTGTTTTTCAAATTTCATTTCACCATCGAAACCTTTATAAATATTGATCCAGGCCTGCCAGTTTTTATCATCTACATCAGGATAGTCGAGGCGATAATGGCTGCATCGGCTTTCGGTACGCATGAGTGAGGCTTTGAGCTTCATTTCGGCACTGATGATCATATTTCGGGTTTCATGTGCCAGTCTTAGTTCATGCATATCGGATGCGCGAAGCAGAGGCATATGGTGATCCCTGAGTTCTTCTACATAGGCCAGGGCTGCTTTCATCAGATTCTCTTTCTTAATGTACAGAATAAAGTTTGGGATCATGATGCCTTGTAAGGTTTGTGTAACCCATGCCGGTCCGTATCCGGCTTCCCTGTTTAAAGGAGCCATGATTTCATCCTTTATCATGTTTCTTTTTGCTTCAGAAATTTGCTCAATATACAGCCCTTTACTGAATGCTGCAGCTGCTTCTGCAGCAATGGCACCCTGTACTGCCGATCCTGTAAGTGAAGACCCTCCTTGCGTATAGATGGCTCCGGCCATATACGATCCCAGGGCATCGCCTGCAGCAAAAAGCCCGGGGATGTTTGATTCGCATTTGTCGTTAATGGGCACAAGTCCTTCCGATTTATGAATTGCCATTCCGGCCGAAGATCCTCCTACTGTGTCAGCACCCCTTCCCTGAGGTGCACCACCTTCTTTTGGCCTTCCCCCTTCGGGTGGTTTTTTTCTTTCATTTCTATTAAATTCAGCCGGACGGTAAGGTCCGCCTGCCACTCCTTTTATTTCAGTCCTGCCAGGCCCTCCTTTCAAGGGATTCCCCGACATATAGGCTATGTAATTCTGGTCAACACCCAGGTCGTGGTGAACTTCAACACCGGTAATACCGGGTTTGCGCTCGAACATGCCATGCCAGCCGTCGAAACAGGCAGCGGGCTTGGTTGACTGGCCGGAATGCCCGTCATTCCATTCCTTGCCAGTCACCTTTGCCCCTATATTATAGGCCATGATGGTTCCATCATGCGTAAGGTCGCAGATAGGAAAACCGTTGGGTTTAAAACCGCCGGCTCCTGTGCAGAGGATTACACTTTTTGCACTGAAGAAAAGTATTTTTCGTTCATCCAGGCTAAAGCCTGCTGCACCTGCTATCCTGCCCCGCTCTTTGACCAGGTGTGTGATTACAATGCGTTCCATCACAGGGATCTTCCTTTCGGCGATGGGCTTGTTAAATGAATTATAACACAGGGTGGCATCAAAGAAGCCCCATTCCCTGAGCTCATTGATCCTGTCGAGGGAATGTTCGGCCATCTGACGGGTATAAACCGCATTATTGCTGCCCATGGCCGATCGTGAAACCTGATCAACAAATTCGTCCAGACTAACTTTTGAAGTTTCAGGGTCGAAAGCAAACATGCCTTTGGCAAAAGGTGTTTGGCCGGAAGATCCCACCCGGCCCTTTGAAACGATCATGACCTTTGCACCTGCATCGTGTGCTTTCACTGCTGCGAACAGCCCGGCCATTCCACCACCGATAACCAAAACATCAGTTTCGAGATTCCTTAGGTCAATATCTTCCGGATCTATTTCTGTTTCATTTTCGGCCCAACTGCCGGGAATTCCCATGGAAGCCAGGGCAAGCATACCGGCTGTGCCTCCTGCAAGGCCCAGGAAACGCCGGCGTGACAGATCATTATTGTTCTTGTTGGCCATTTTTCCGGATGTTTAATGATGGATTGATGAAATATGTATTCAGTAAAAGGGAAATGCCTCCTGCTGCAAGTATGATAATGAGCAGCCTCATTGGGAGATCCATGTGCCTGCCAAGCGTAATGGCATGCCAGCTGGCAATGAAGATGAAACATATAGCCAGTATGCCATGCAGCAGCTTCCAGCTTTTGTACTTCATCCCCAGTTTGTTCCTGAATATTGAGGTGACCCCAAGAATAAGGATCAGGGACCAGGCGATCATTCCAAGAATAACTCCTCTGCTACTGAAAGTGGTCAGCAATGTTGTAAAGGCTTCCATAGGTTCTATGCCAGCTTCAAAATAGCGTGGAAGCACGATAAGAACCGGATGAATGATCAAAATGCTTATGACGATATATCCGATGATTTTATGGATTTTGAGTACTCCTGTTAGTTTATATTCTTTTAGCATCCTGCGGTTGCTTTTTGCCAGATAGAATTGTCCCAACATCAGAAAAAAGGCCAGGAGTGTTGTGATTGAAATGATTTCTTTAAGCACCGACCGTCGAGAAAAATCTCCCACTGCCCAAAAGAGCAGCGGGAGGAGAACAAGCACACTAACTAAACAAAAAGGAACACTCTTTTTCATTTGTTTTCTTTTAACCCCATGATACAATCACAGGAATTGATTTTTCCGGACTAATGGTTATTGCATCTACCGGACAATACATCCGACAGAGATGGCATATCTGGCAATCGGCAGGATAAGCGATCACTGCTTTGCCACTGACAGGGTCGAGACGTATCACATCAGTGGGACAGCTTTTAACACATGTACCACAACCTATGCATCCATGAATACTTTGTATTGACATTGTTTTTTTTATAAAATTTATTCTTTTGATCTTTTTTCCAAAAGACCACCTGCGATCCGGAAATGGATCACAGGGGCCTGATGGACCTAAAACAAAAAGGATATCAATTTACATCACGAACCAGCCGTACATAATTATAATAACGTTCACCACCTTCACCCAGGGGCCCTCCTTCATATTTGGTGTCGAAACGTACACCACCTGCGCCATGAAAGTCATCACCCTGTCCATTCACTGCCATCCCAAAGGCAACATACCAGGCGTAGTAGTATGGCTCACCACTTGTAAAGTGTGCTGAAGTAGAAGTCCAGTAGTAGCCAAAATCATCATCACCGGCCTCATTAATAATGGGTGTGCAGTCAAACATTGGGTCAATGGCCGGGCCTACCTTTGAAGGATCTGTTGCACTTGGCGAATATCCATAATCAACAATACTTTGAAGCTCTTTAACATTGGGTAACCTCCAGTCGCTAAACCCGGCTTCTTCAGATGCTTCCGCATAGGTTAAAGCGTCTTCCCAATCGATGCCTTCACCATTATCATCCTGCATCCACATCAAGCCCGTTGAATTGTCGGTGATTGTACCATCACCATTATTAATGAATTCATTTACACCGTAGTTGTCGCCGCGTACAGCCCTGACATATTTTCTCCCTACCGGTCCACCGGCTGCGGCAGCGTATGCTTTGATATGACCGGTTACATGGTTAACGCCGAAGGCGGATGCAGAGCCACCTTCCACAGTTACCCCGACATAATAATTGCTCGACCAGAATTGTTCGTCTTTGGTAATTTGTCCGCTGGCAAGGCTGAAATATTCAGTATTCAGATAAGGCCAGCCGGAGCTAAAGTTGCTGATCGAATAAAGTTCCTTGCAGCTGGGCATGCGCCAATCATCATATCCGTTTAATTCAAGACTTTCACAATATTCAACGGCTTCCTGCCAGGTGAAACCGCTGGATGAGGGCACTTGCTGCCACATGAGTCCGGTATTCAGGTCGGTTACGGTTCCGTCTCCGTTATCCTGATAGGCCATGGTTTCACCTTTCAGGTAATTAGCGTCCTGTCCGTAGAGGGCATCTCCGCTTGAGAGTGCGGAAATTACATTTCCATCGGCATCATAGGTTATGGTTTGGCCTGTCGCAACCAGCAGGTAGTTATTTACTTCCGGGTTTTCGATCGTGTTATTTACCAGATTTTCTGATTCTTCATCCTTTTTACATGCTGAGAAGATGATCAGCAATGCCAATAAAAGTGTTATTGATGTGCTTTTTGATTTGATTGTTTGTCGGTTCATGTCTTTTTTTTTATGATTACACAACAAACTTATGCCTACAATCATTCCAGGGAAAATCTAATCAATATAACAGAAGAGGATATCTATGGAAAGCGGGATTTTGTCAATCGGATACTGGATGCTTCACCTTCGCTTTTCATCATCCGAAGCCAGGGCGAAGGATGAAAAGCTTCGG
>CAZASJ010000100.1:0-10250 GCA_964487735.1 uncultured Bacteroidales bacterium
GCCACGTTTTCCCAACAGGTTTTCTACGGGTACCTTAACGTCGTTATAGAAGATCTGAACGGTAGATGATCCTTTGATACCCATTTTTCGTTCTTCCGGGTTGATCACAACACCTTCCCAGCCTTTTTCAACAATAAAGGCACTGTATACCCTGTCATTATCGATCTTGGCAAAAACTGTTTGAATATCAGCAAAACCACCATTGGTGATCCACATTTTCTGTCCGTTCAGGATATAATGCTTTCCATCCTCAGATAAAACCGCTTTGGTTTTGCCTGCGTTGGCATCGGAACCTGCATTGGGCTCAGTCAGGCAATAAGCTGCAGCCCATTCGCCTGTAGCAAGGTTCGGAAGATATTTATGTTTTTGTTCTTCAGTACCATAATACAATATGGGCAAGGTTCCTATTCCGGTATGTGCTGAGTAAGCCACCGAAAAAGAATATCCTGCTCCCATGGCATCACTGGCCAGCATTGAGGTTACAAAATCCTGGTTAAATCCTTCATATTCTTCAGGAAGTGATATTCCAAGCAATCCAAGTTCACCTGCTTTTGAGATGAGTTTGCGCATCAGGCCTTCTTCCTGTGCATCGATCCTGTCCAGTTTTGGGAAAACTTCAGTTTCCAGGAAGTCTTCACATGTCTCGATGATCATCTGCTGTTCTTCATTCAATTCCTCAGGAATGAAGATATCTGCCGGATTGGTTTCCTTGATCAGGAATTCACCACCACTTTCAATTTTTTCCTTGTCCATTTTGTTTTATTTTGAGGCTGCAAATATATAATAAGCTAAATAGAAATAAAAAAACAGCTTACTATTGAGAGAATATAAAAAGTTGTTTCGAGTGAAATGAAAACCCCATCCTCCTTACTATTAAGTCTTTAGGATTTATTCTGATTCGAAATGGCTTAAATCACTGAATATTTCAAAATGTTATTTTTTTACGCTTTTTTTGGCAGTAGGCTTCGTAATTTTAACCGTCATTATGTCTTTTTTAGTATCATAGTCGAGATTGATTGTATCATTTTCAGCCAGTTTATGTTGTATCATTTCTTCTGCCAATACATCTTCAACGTATTTCTGGATGGCCCGCTTCAGGGGCCTTGCTCCGAATTGAGGGTCCCATCCTTTTTCTACGATATAATCTTTGGCTTTTTTACTCATCTTGATCTTATATCCTAGACCATGGATGCGCTCGTAAAGATAGCTGAGTTCAATATCAATGATTTTATGAATATCTTCTTTATCAAGGTTTTCAAAGATCACCACATCATCTATCCTGTTAAGGAATTCAGGTGCAAATGATTTCTTGAGGGCATTTTCGATCACCCCTTTGGTATAGTTTGATTTGCTGGATTTCTTTGCTTCTGTTGAGAATCCAACGCCCTGTCCGAAATCTTTCAGCTGGCGGGAGCCGATATTTGATGTCATGATAATAATGGTATTCTTAAAATCGACTTTCCTGCCAAGGCTATCTGTCAGTACGCCGTCATCCAAAACCTGAAGGAGAAGGTGGAATACATCAGGGTGCGCTTTTTCGATCTCATCCAGGAGTACGATAGAGTAGGGCTTTCTTCTGACTTTTTCGGTAAGCTGCCCGCCTTCTTCATATCCAACATATCCCGGAGGTGCACCTACAAGCCTGGAAACGGCAAATTTTTCCATATACTCACTCATGTCGATACGCACCAGGGCTTCCTCGGTGTCGAAGAGATATTTAGCAAGAACTTTTGCGAGGTGTGTTTTCCCCACGCCGGTTGGTCCGAGAAAAATAAATGTTCCAATAGGTTTGTTAGGATCTTTGAGTCCGGCCCTGTTACGACGAATAGCCTTCACCACCTTTGAAATGGCATCAGGCTGGCCGATTACCGATCCTGCCATCTCATTCACCATATTGAGCAGCCTGTCGCTCTCATTGGTTGCGATCCGTTGTACGGGTATGCCGGTCATCATGGCTACTACTTCTGCAACATTTTCTTCTGCAACGGTTTCCCTGTGTATCTGTGATTCTTCTTCCCAGCGGCGTTTGGCCTTTTCCAGGTCTGCGTTCAGGTTTCTTTCCATATCCCTGAATTCGGCAGCTTCCTCAAACTTCTGGCTACTGATGGCCGCCGTTTTTTTAGCTTTTACTTCTTCTATTCTTGTTTCAATATTAATGATATCAGCAGGAACATGAATATTGGTAATGTGGACCCTGGATCCGGCCTCATCGAGTGCATCAATAGCCTTATCCGGCAGGTAACGGTCACTCATATACCTGTTCGTAAGTTTTACGCAGGCAGCAAGGGCATCGTCAGTATATTTTACAAGATGGTGATCTTCATACTTTTCTTTAATATTGTTGAGAATCTCAATCGTTTCTTCAGGGCTGGTAGGATCAACCAGGACTTTCTGGAATCTTCGTTCCAGTGCACCATCTTTTTCAATGTATTGCCTGTATTCATCCAGGGTTGTGGCACCAATGCACTGTATTTCACCTCTTGCGAGGGCAGGTTTGAACATATTGGAGGCATCAAGAGAACCTGAAGCATTTCCGGCACCGACGATCGTATGTATTTCATCAATGAAAAGGATGATGTCCGGGTTTTTCTCAAGTTCATTCAGAACGGCTTTCATTCGTTCTTCAAACTGTCCCCTGTATTTAGTTCCGGCCACAAGGGAGGCCAGATCGAGGGTAATAAGACGCTTACCAAACAATGCCCTTGATACTTTGCGCTCAACAATTCGTAGTGCAAGTCCTTCTGCAATGGCTGATTTACCCACACCCGGTTCGCCAATCAATATAGGGTTATTCTTTTTCCGCCGGCTTAGGATCTGAGCAATACGTTCAAGTTCTTTTTGTCGTCCTACGATAGGATCGAGCCTGCCTTCTTCGGCAGCCTGTGTAATATCGCGGCCAAAATTATCAAGTACAGGTGTTTTTGACTTGGAATCAGAGATCTTCTTCACATTTCCGCCAAAACTGCGGCCGCTTTCTTCCATGTCATCATCAGGTATGTCCTCCGAAAGTTCATCAACAGGTTCAATGGTAGGACTGCTATGGTCGCGTGAAGTGATTGTTTTCAGCTCCTCCTTAACCATAGCATATTCAACACCATATTTTTTGAAAGTCCGGCTGACAAGATTATCATCATCCTTCAGAATGGATAAAAGGAGGTGTTCTGTTCCGATAAGATCACTTTTAAACATTTTGGCTTCAAGATAGGTGATCTTAAGAGCACGTTCGGCCTGTTTTACCAGTGGAATGTTATCAGCAGAAGCACTTTTCTTTTCAGGGTTGGCAATTGATTTTTCAATTACTTTTCTCATCAATTGTAAGTCAAGCCCGAAATATAACATGATCTGCACAGCCAGCCCTTCGCCTTCGCGCAATATGCCAAGAAGAAGGTGTTCAAGCCCAATATAGTCGTTTCCAAGCCTTAAGGCCTCTTCCCGGCTATAGGTCAATACATCTTTTACTCTTTGTGAAAATTTAGCTTCCATATATTAATTAAGGTGTTTTGCGTTCAATAATCTCTATGTTAACAAGAAAATATACAGGCATGTTCACTTGCTTTCAGCAATAAGTGCCTGTTGGGAACAAAAGTAATTATTATTACCATATAGGATACCTCAAAGATACTTAGACCTCCCATGAAATTGCCCACTGGCTTTTAGATACTTATTAACAGAAAACTGTTAAAAATAAAGATCATTGAAATCAGCTTAAATTCCTCAATTTTCACTACTTTCGTGCCTTTAGAAGTGTTGATATTTTTTGATGTTGAAAAATAAACTTTGAGGACAATGAGAGAAGGGGAAAAAATAATAAAAGTTAATATAGAGCAGCAGATGAAGGCGGCCTACATCGACTACTCCATGTCGGTGATCGTTTCAAGGGCATTGCCTGATGTTAGAGATGGCCTGAAGCCTGTTCATAGAAGGGTTTTGTATGGTATGCTTGATTTGGGTGTGCTCTCAAACAGGCCCTATAAGAAGTCAGCCAGGATCGTTGGTGAAGTACTTGGAAAATATCACCCTCACGGTGATTCTTCTGTATATGATACCATGGTAAGGATGGCCCAGGATTGGTCGTTACGCTATCCTCTTGTGGATGGCCAGGGTAACTTTGGCTCTATTGATGGCGACAGCCCTGCCGCCATGCGTTATACTGAAGCAAGAATGAAGAAGATCGCAGAAGAAATGGTAGGCGATCTTGATAAGAATACTGTTGATTTTCAATTGAATTTCGACGACTCGCTGGAAGAACCTACAGTGCTTCCGGCTGCCATTCCTAACCTTCTGATTAACGGTGCTTCCGGCATCGCTGTCGGGATGGCCACAAACATGGCACCCCATAACCTCTCAGAAGTCATTGATGGCATAGTTGCATATATTGATAATAAGGATATTACGGCATCTGAGTTAATGCAATACGTTAAGGCACCTGACTTCCCGACAGGGGGTATTATTTATGGCTATGAAGGGGTGAAAGATGCACTGGAAACAGGTCGTGGCCGCATTGTGATGAGGGGAGAGGCCAGCATTGAAGAAATGAGCTCAGGCAGGGAACGCATTGTAATATCATCCATACCATATCAGGTGAACAAGGCTGATATGATCAAAAAGACTGCTGATCTTGTAAATGATAAGAAGATAGAAGGCATCAGTGATATAAGGGATGAGTCCGACCGAAACGGGATGCGTATTGTTTATGAACTAAAAAAAGGTGAGATCACCAATATCGTTCTAAATAAATTATATCAGTATACAGCCTTGCAGACTTCTTTTAGTGTAAATAACATTGCACTGGTAAAAGGCAGGCCCATTATGCTGAATCTCAGGGACCTGATCCATCATTATGTTGATCACAGGCATGAAGTGCTTATCCGTAAGACCAAATATGAGCTGGATCAGGCCGAGAAACGTGCGCATATCCTTCTGGGATTGCTTATTGCGCTGGATAACCTCGATGCCGTAATTGCACTGATAAGGGCGTCACGTACACCTGAAGATGCACGCAATGGACTGATAGAGAAGTTTGAGCTCTCTGACCTACAGGCACGGGCTATCCTTGATATGCGCCTGCAGAAACTTACCGGACTTGAAAGAGATAAGATCAAGGAAGAGTATGCAGAACTGATGAAGAAGATCGAATTTCTGAATAACATCTTATCAGATGAGGTGCTCAGGATGAAAATACTGAAGGAGCAATTGCTGGAGATCAAAGAAAAATACGGTGATGAAAGAAAAACTCAGATCGAATATGCTGCCGACGACTTCAGGGTAGAAGACACCATCCCTGATGAAGAAGTGGTAATCACCATTTCACACCTCGGATACATCAAAAGAACGAAACTGACAGAATACCGGCGTCAGAACAGGGGAGGACGGGGAGCAAAAGGAAGTACCATCAGGGATGAAGACTTCCTGGAATATCTCTTTGTGGCCACCAACCATAATTATATGCTTTTCTTTACTGAGAAAGGTAAAGTGTTCTGGTTGAGGGTTTTCGAAATTCCTGAAGGAACAAAGGCTTCAAAAGGAAGGGCCATTCAGAACATGATAAACATTGAACCTGACGATAAAGTGAGGGCATTTATCAATGTAAAGGACCTGAAAGATGAGGAATACATCAACAATAACTTTATTATTCTCTGTACCCAAAAGGGAACCATCAAGAAAACATCTCTTGAAGCATATAGCAGGCCAAGGCAAAATGGAATCAATGCCATTACCATAAAAGAGAAGGATCAATTGCTCGAAGCCAGGATGACAAACGGAAAAAGCGAAGTCCTCATGGCACTGAAATCAGGCAAGGCCATCCGTTTCAATGAATCGAATGTCAGGCCAATGGGACGAAATGCAGCAGGAGTGAGAGGTATTACGCTTGGGCATAAGAAAGATGAAGTGATTGGCATGGTTTGCATTTTTGAAGAAGGCTATGATGTGCTGGTAGTATCAGAGAATGGTTATGGAAAACGTTCTGACATAGATGATTACAGAATTACCAACAGGGGTGGAAAAGGCGTTAAAACCATTAATATCACCGATAAAACAGGCAACCTGATAGCCATCAAAGATGTTACTGACAGGGACGACCTAATGATCATCAATAAATCGGGACTCATCATCCGGATGGCAGTTGACAGTATGCGCGTTATGGGGCGTGCCACACAAGGGGTGAGGCTTATTAATCTTAAAGAAGGCGATGCCATTGCTGCAGTTGCCAAGGTTGAATTCATTGAAGGAAGTGAAAATGATGAAGACTTTGAAGGAGAGGAGCAGACAGGAGAAGTGATTGAAAATGAAGATAATGAAGAGATCTAAACCATTATATTACAGGCTTAGTATCAATTTTTATTCTTGAAAAGTAGATTTCTGGCAAGGAAATTGAATTATTAGTATAGTAATTTATATTTTTGTCGTCTGACAATAAAACCAAAAAATAGTGTTATGAAGAAATTGATCGTATTACTGCTGACAGTGTTTATGTTAACAGGCCTAAGTGCACAAACAAACAAACGCACAAGCGCTTTTAACTACTTAAAAAATGGTAAGCTCGATAAAGCCAAGGAATATATTGATCCTTGCATCGATCATGAAAAAACCATGAATGTTGCAAAAACCTGGTACTACAGGGGAGACATTTACCTGCAAATAGCATTAAGTACTAAGCCGGAGTATAAAGAACTGGATCCCAATGCAATGAATGTGGCTTATGAATCTTATAAAAGGTGTACTGAGCTGGATACAAAAGGGGAGTATGAGGCCATTATTGCCAAGAATTTTGAGATCATTGCGGCTCATTTTTTCAATACAGGAGTAGCCAAATACAATGAGAAAGCCTACCAGGTGGCAGCAGAGAGTTTTGAAACCTGCTACGATGTTTCGCTTGGATACGGAAAGACAGATACAACCGCACTGGCAAATGTTGCTTTGTCTTATGAAATGGCAGGAAATTATGATAAAGCACTGGAAACGAATAAGATGTTGCTGGAAATTGGCAGGATAGACCCATTGGTTTATAACTCCATTGCAAGTATTTATCTGAATAATCTGGATGATGAAGCTACGGCCGAAGCATATATCGTAGAAGGGAGAGAGAAATTCCCTGAGGATTATCAATTGCTTATTTCTGAAACAAACCTATACCTGGCAAGAGGAGAGAATGAAAAAGCTGTTGCCAACCTTGAAAAGGCCCTGGAAACGGATCCTGAAAATAAAACCATTTGGTTTGCACTGGGAGTCAATTATGAGAATATTGGCAATATGGAAGGAGCTGAAGAGTCATATGCTAAATGCATTGAACTGGATCCAACATACGCTGATGCATATTACAATATGGGTGCCATGTACAACAACCGTGCTGCCGAGGTGATTGAAAAAGCCAACGAGCTTCCGCTGGATGCTGTAAAAGAGTACAATGCAGAAAAAGAAAAAGCAACTGCGTTTTTGGAAAAAGCATATCCATTCCTTGAAAAATCAGATGAGTTGAATCCAGATAACCTCGAAACTTTACAAACCCTGAAGCAGATCTATACCATGCTGAAGGATATGGATAAACTGAAAGTCATCAATGAACGGATCAGTGCAATCACACAATAGCACTTTTATTCCTGAATAATATACTAAGATGGGAGGGTGATTAAAAATCGCTCTCCTTTCTTTTTAACATTCCTATTTAACATAATATAAATTATGAGACAGAAGTAGCTAATCCTGAAATACGGCAGTATTTGACGTAAAAACATTATCGCGACGCCAGTCCGATAGAAGATTATCAGAAGTCAGAATTCAGAATATAGTATTCAGAGGATCTGTGGACACAATAAGTTTTGAACTCCTCGACTTCCTCTGTCGTTCTAACGAAAGAGGATAATTCATAATTACAAAGCCTTTCGGCGTATCAGTCAGCCATTTTGTTTTCTATTACATTTATTTATTGCTATATTTACATCAGAAAACCTAATGTAGTGTTCAACCAAACAACTAAGCATGAAAAAACTCTTACTCTTTTCTTTTGTTGCTGCAATCTGCTGTACTCAACCATCTTTATGGGCCCAGGGATCTGACGATCCTTCCCGTGAAGTCATTCAATATGTTCATCCTGATCAGATGCGTGATTATTCAGGCCTCATTCCGGGTCAGAAAATGTACAATAGCACTGTCATTGGTACCACATGGTATGATGCACAGGCCATTAATTACGGGAATGTAATGCCCCGGAGCTGGGAATACGACGATGGGACCATAGGCGCAAGTTGGATTTCTACCGGTGAAGACCTGATTACTAACAGAGGAATCGGATACAATTATTTTGATGGCACTGAATGGGGAACAGCTGATCCGCATGTTGGACCGGAAGACCGTCATGGTACGGTATGTTATGCCCCCTGGGGAGCAAATGGAGAAATTGCCTGTACGTATCAATACATTGCCAATGAAGGCCCTATCCTCTTTTTCAGGAGGGACGTGAAAGGTGAAGGCGATTGGATTCAGACACAGGCCAATGGCCCTGCAGGGACTTCAATTGTGTGGCAATCGATGGCTACGAGTGGCGAAAACCATGAATACATTCATCTTTTGGCCTATACCTATGATGTTGAATTTCAAGGACAGGAAAATGCTCTTCTGTATTACAGGTCTGATGATGGTGGAGAAAGCTGGGATCCCGATGGAATTATCATTGACGGACTCGGTATTGATTATTTAGAAACCATCAATGCGCTTTCATATAATTTTTCAAATTCTGTAGGGAACACCATCGCCTTTACATATGGCTTTGACCAATTTGGTGGCTGGGTTTTTAAGTCAACAGATAACGGCGACAACTGGGATATGATCACTGTACTGGAATCGCCTTATGATCCTTTTAACTATCCTACCGAAGTCCCTGCTTTTGGTGCAGGTATTGGTTCTTCAGCCATTGCGCTAGATTCTGATGGCAAAGCCCATGTTGTTTTCCCACGAATGCTCAGGGCATACACAGATCCTGATTGGAGCTATTACCCCTGGACAACCGACGGGCTAATCTACTGGAATGAAGATATGGCTCCGCTTGATTCAACAATCATCAGTACAACAGGACTGGAAAACCTTGATGCTGGCGGATATCTTTGCGGATATGTTTTTGGATACGACCCTGAGTACGGTGTTGAAGTCCCTACGGGACAACCGAATTATGCAAATGCAATGTGCGGTTTTCCTGTGATATCAATTGATGATCAGGATAACATATTTATTGCATCCAGCAACATGACTCCGGATTATATGAATGGTGAATTCTTATACAGACATATTGTTGCAAATAGTTCTTTTGACGGTGGTGTTACATGGAATGGCATGATTGACATCAATGACGACATCCAGTTCATTTTTTCTGAATGCGCCTACCCTGCCATGACTCCCATGGTGGATAATACCATACACTTTCTCTTCCAGGAAGATGTTTATCCGGGAACTTTTGAATGGCCCTCTGAACAACCGGAGCCCAGCGATAACAAAATGTATTTCATGAGCATTCCTAAAAGTGTATTTGTAGGAATAGAAGAAAACGAACGGGATATTGATTTCGAATTGTCGTCCATCTACCCCAACCCTGCCAATGCAAGTGCAAAGATGGTGGTGAGACTGGAAAACAGTTCAATTGTACAGGTCGATCTGCTGAATGCCGCGGGTCAATCAGTGAAAAGTATAAATATGGGATATCTGAATGCTGGTAATCATACGATTAATATGGAAATATCAGATCTTCCGGCAGGAATTTATTATTTCAAGGTGAATGTCGACGGGCAATCCTTAAACAAGAAACTCATTGTTCTATAACAATGTTTATTAACCCAAACCAGAAAAGGCTGCCATTGGCAGCCTTTTCAATTTAATATCCTTATGGCGTATCGTCCGATACCCAAACATTAATTAATCATCATCTTCATTATCATCTGTATCCATAAGTAAGAAATGTACCTTGAAGGTAGTCTCACAAGTTGATTTACATGCAGCTTCGGCTTCTTTGCATTTTGCCTCTGCTTCCGGAGTATTTGCTTTTTCGCCTTTGCATTTCTCTGTTGCTTCCTTGCATTTGGCAGCTTCAGGACAAGCAATCTCTTTCTTTACTTCAGCATCTTTTACTTCTTTTTCACCTTTGCATTTTTCTGTAGCTTCTTTGCATTTAGCTGCTTCAGGGCAAGCTTCTTCTTTTTTTACATCAGCATCTTTGCATTTTTCTTCGGAGTGCATTTTTGCATACATCCCGTCAAAGAAAGCTT
>CAZASJ010000101.1:0-10235 GCA_964487735.1 uncultured Bacteroidales bacterium
TGTCCCCCGTCCCTCGTCCCCCGTCCCCCGTCCCCCGTTTTATATAAAACAATATGATAACAGATATTGGTTGCAAGGCGAAAGTCGATTGTATATCTTTGTAAAACGAATATTTAATCTAAATCAAAATATTATGAAAAAGTTTCTGATCCTGATATGGGCCCTTTTAATGGCCTCTGCCATCCATGCGCAGGAATTTGTATATGATGCCAGGGCATCTGTTCCTCTTGATCCCGGACTTACTTATGGGACACTGGACAATGGACTAACATACTATATCCTGGAAAACGATATGCCCGAGAACAGGGCGGAGTTTTACCTGGTGGTGAATGTGGGTGCCACCCTGGAAGATGACTCGCAGAATGGCCTGGCGCATTTTTGTGAACATATGTGTTTTAATGGAACCACAAATTTCGAGAAACATGAGATCATTCATTTCCTACAGTCAATCGGAATGAAATTCGGCCCGGAGATCAATGCATTTACCAGCCATGACAATACAACCTATATGCTGCAAAAGGTGCCTACGGAAGATCCGGCCAACGTGGATACTGCATTGATGATACTTTACGATTGGGCCAATAATGTGTCTTTTGAATCGGAGGAAATAGACAATGAAAGAGGGGTGATACATGAAGAATGGAGAACCCGTAGAAGTGCCATGTTTCGCCTGATGACAGAATCTCAGAAAGTCCTTTTTCATGGATCAAAATATGCCGAAAGGGATGTGATTGGCGATATCGAGATTATCGATAATTTCGAATACGAAGAAATACGCAGATTCTATAAAGACTGGTACCGTCCCGACCTCCAGGCGGTGATTGCTGTCGGGGATTTTGATGCTGCTGAAATGGAAGCACATATAAAAGCTTTGTTCGGACAGATCCCAAAACGCGAAAATGCAAAACCCAGAGAAGAATTTCCGATACCTGATCATACCGAAACCCTGGTTAGTATTCAAACTGATCCTGAAGCACAATACAATATGATACAGGTGTATTGGAAACATGATCCTTCTCCTGAAAAAAACATGAAATATTACAGGGATGGCGTGCTCGAGGAGATCTATAGCATTATGCTGAATGCACGCCTGCAGGAACTAACCTTGCAGGATGATCCTCCGTTTTTGTTTGCCATTTCCATGTATAGTGGTGTTGCCCGGACAAAGGATGCTTATGTGGCATTTGGAATTGCTGCAAACGATAAGATCACAACAGCACTTGAAGCCATGCTGGTGGAAAATGAGAGACTGAAAATTCATGGTTTTACAGAAACTGAACTGGAAAGGGCAAAAGCCGATTACCTGAGTTCTGTCGAAACCATGTTTAAAGAAAGAGACAAACAGGATTCAGATGGGTATGTGTGGGAATATTCTGATCATTTTCTTGAGGGCGAGCCCGCCCCGGGCATCGCTTATGATTATGCATTTGTAAATGAAGTGCTTCCCGGTATAAGCCTGGAAGAATTGAATTCCCTGGCAGTGAAATGGATTAGCGATGAAAACAGGGTGGTTGCCATCGCAGGGCCTGAATCGGAGGAAACAATCATGCCCACAGCTGAGGAAGTACTGGCACTGATTGCCTCAATAAATGACAAGGAAATAGCCCCTTATATTGACAATGTCTCAGATGCACCTCTGGTTGCAGATGTTCCGGAGCCGGGAAGCATTGAGAAAAAAAACAAGAACAAGAAATTGGGCACTGAAACCTGGGAACTCTCAAATGGGGTTAAAGTGGTATTCAAGCCCACTAACTTCAAAGAAGATGAAATCCTGATGTCGGCACATAGCTTCGGGGGTACAAGTCTTTACGATATTGATGAGTTGATGTCGGCCGAGAACAGTGTCAGCGTTGTGAGCATGAGCGGACTTTCAGGTTTCAATGAAATTGAATTGCAGAAAAAACTATCGGGTAAAGTGGTCAATGTATGGCCTTTTATCTCAGAAGTTTCAGAGGGTTTCAATGGGAATTGCAGCCCCGAAGATTTCGAAACCATGATGCAACTTGTTTACCTGTATTATACCGAGACAAGAAAGGATGAAACGGCCTTTAATTCCTACATGAACATGATGAAAGGGATCCTTGACAATAAGGAAAATGATCCTTCATCTGCACTGCAGGATACCCTATTGGTCACCATGGCAGATTATCATCCGCGGGTTAGGCCCATGACTTCGGAAATCCTTACTGAGGTTAACTTTAAGAAACTGCATTATATCTATTCTGAACGTTTTGGGGATCCAAGCGGGTTTACATTCTATTTTGTGGGGAACATTGATCCGGAAATAGTTAAGCCACAGGTGTTGGCATATCTGGGTGGGCTTCCTAAGGTTAAAAGAAATGAAACTTTTAAAGACAATGGCATCAGGCCACCTGTGGATATCGTAGAGAAAACCGTTTACCGGGATATGAAAGTGCCAAAAGGAACAGTAAATATTAATTTTAATGGTGTTTATGATTACGACAATGAAATGGCCAGAATGGAACTGACTGCTCTTTGTGATATCCTTGACATCAGGTATACCGAAACCATCAGGGAAGAGCAGGGTGGCACCTATGGAGTGGGGGTGAATCTCAGGCAGATGAAATATCCCTGGGAGCATTATTCCATCAGCATCTACTTTGATTGTGATCCCGGAAAACTGGATATGTTGAAGGCCATCGTATTTGAAGAAATTGAGAAACTCAAAAAAGATGGTCCTGCCGCGAAAGATCTCAAGGGAGTGAAGGAAAACAAGCTGAAATCGCGTGCCGAAAGATTAGAACAGAACAATTTTTGGCTGGCAACTATACAGAATATTGATGTTTATGGTATTGATGCCAAGGGCATCTTTAAATATGATGAAATGGTCAACAGCATGAGCATCGAAAGTTTGAAAGATGCGGCCAATAGGGCTTTTTATGTTGATTATGTGGAAGTGATATTGCTACCGGCTGAATAAAATCAGATCAGGGTTGCCGACCCTGATAAGGTTGGCGACCCTGATCATCTAAAAGTCAATTTCAAGATCCAACTGATCCCGGAGGGTTTTCATCTCCGGGTTTTTTTCGACCATTTTTTTGTAGATCTCATCAGGGAAATAGGCTTTATCTTCTTGCTCCTTGATATCAGCCAGCCTGGTATTGATCTGTATAAAATCATTTTTCAGCTCTGTCTTAAAGTATAGCAGGATCTCCGGGAGCAATGCCTTTAGCTCTCCTTCGATGACCTTGTTTTCGGCCGTGATCACAATAGAGAAATCATCTTCAAGGATGGGCTTCCGCCCCTTAAAGCTACTTTGCAGGTTTACTGAATGTTTGCAAAAGATGGGTATTCCTTTTGCCCAGATCCTTTCCAGCTCTTCCTGCGTAAAAGGAGAATCTTGTTTGGGCTGCTCAATGCCAGCCTGATCTTTTTTATTCTTATCTCCATTGAGCTCACGCGATACGGACTTAATGGAAGTTCTTCCTAAGAAGGCTGTATCATGTTCAATTGCATCTTTCTTTTCTTCCGGAGGGGGTGGCGGAATCACTTCAGCAAGGTTCTCTTCGGCTGCTTTCACCTCTACCGGCTTTTTTTCAACAGGTTTTTCTATGACAGTCTTTGTTTCAACCGGTTTAGGATCTGCCTTGGCTTCTGCAGGAGGCGGCTTGGGTTTTGTGTCAGGAGGCGGTAGATTCAGGCTTTTTTTTTCCACTTTTTTCTGCTCCGCAGGATAACCCATCAGTCCACACATCTGGAGCAAGGCAAGTTCAAGGTGCAAGCGCTTGTTATTGCTTTCCTTATACTGGATGTCAAACTGATTGTTGATGCTCAGGGCACGCAACAGGAAATCTGTTTCACACTGACCTGCCTGGTCAATATATTTTTTCTTGAGGTTTTCGCTTATTTCAAGCAGGTTTGCTGTGGAAGGGTCTTTGCATATCAATAAATTGCGCAAATGTTCACCCAGGCCAATAATGAAATGCTGCCCATCGAATCCATTGCTGATAATCTCGTTAATGATTAGCAAAGTGCCGGAAGCATTTCCATGCAGGATAAGATTTATCACCTTGAAGTAATAATCATAATCCAGTACATTCAGATTCAGAATGACATTTTCATAGCTTAGCTCATTGCCGGCAAAACTTACCAACTGATCAAAAATGGATAAAGCATCACGCAATGCACCATCCGCTTTCTGGGCGATGATGTGCAAGGCATCTTCACTGGCAAGTACATTTTCACTGTCTGCAACAAACTTGAGGTGTTTCGCGATATCATCAACAGTGATCCGTTTAAAGTCAAAGATCTGACAACGTGAAAGTATAGTAGGTATGATCTTATGCTTTTCAGTGGTGGCCAGTATAAATTTGGCATAAGGAGGAGGCTCTTCCAATGTTTTCAGGAATGCATTGAAGGCGGCTGCCGAAAGCATGTGAACCTCATCAATTATATAGACTTTATATTCACCAACCTGTGGAGGGACCCTCACCTGGTCGACAAGGTTCCTGATATCATCCACCGAGTTGTTTGAGGCTGCATCCAATTCATGAATATTGAAGGAGGCGGATCGATTAAAAGAAGTGCAGGATTCGCATTCGTTGCAGGCCTCCATATTCTCTGAAAGGTTCATGCAGTTAATGGTCTTTGCCAATATCCTGGCACAGGTTGTTTTCCCGACTCCCCGGGGCCCGCAAAACAAAAATGCCTGGGCCAGATGCTTGTTTTTGATGGCATTCTTCAGGGTAGAAGTGATCGACTTTTGTCCTACCACCGTGTCGAAAGTGACCGGCCTGTATTTTCGTGCTGAAACAACAAAGTTTTCCATAAGCGAGTGCCTGTGTTTGGGAAATCAAAAGTACAAAAATTTCCTTTCAGGCCGGGGGCTGCAAATTTGAAATTATGGGTGTTATACAGTTCCTTGATACGCTGCACCAACTACCTGGTCCAACTTGGTTGTACCCAACAACATAAATCTTATCTTTGCATCAATGATTCTCGTCTATTCTCCTCATATCACTCCACGTATCCGCTATATCTTTAAATTGATCATAAATGATTTATTGAAGGACGAAGTCGTTCTTACAAGCGACACGGATGAAGTTGCTGCTTTCCAGGGTCCACGGATCAATTATTCGAATGATTCGACTATCAAGGGATTGTATTTTGCAGCGCATGGACTTCTCACCGAAAAAGAAATTGAGAACAGAGATCTGTCCTTTACCGAAGAAGATGGGAATGTTGCATTCTTTAAAGTTTATGATAAGGCTTCTGCCATGTCCTTCGACCCCTTTGCGGCTTCTTTCTATCTGGTAACCCGATATGAAGAATATTTGCCCTATGTCAGGGATGAATACGGCCGTTTTCAGGCCAAGGAAAGCATTGCCTTCAAGCATGGATTCCTGGATAAACCGATGGTAAATATCTGGGCCGGAATGATAGCCGATCGCATCTCAAAAAGATGGCGGACATGGTCACCTGGTCACAAAAAATATACCTTTATCCCTACCATCGATGTCAATGCAGCATGGAAGTATAAGCGAAAAGGCTTTTTCAGGACAGCTGCAGGATTGGCAATCTCAATAGGAAAGGGGGAATTCAGAAGTGTCATTGAAAGATTGCAGGTGATCACTGGCAGAAAAGGAGATCCGTTCGACACATATGCCCAACAACTTGATTTGCATACACAATATGGGCTGGATACGATCTATTTTATTTTGTTTGCCGACTATGATAACAACGATCGCAATATTCCGGTAAATAACAACCCCTTCAAAATACTTATTAAAAGCCTGGCCGATTATTATAAAATAGGAATTCATACCTCTTTTGCTTCCTTGAAATCGCCGGAAAAGATGGAGTTGGAGTTCAGCAGGCTTTCCTCCGTTTTGAATAAAGAAATAAACATCACACGTCAGCATTTTCATGTATTGAATATGCCTGTCACCTACCGGAATTTTGTAAGCAGGGATGTTGAAGAAGATTATTCTATGGGCTATGCCGTCATTCCGGGTTTCAGGGCAGGAATCTGTGATCCTTTTCTTTTTTATGACCTGGATTTTGAAATGGTTACAAATCTTAGGGTTTGGCCTTATTCCCTGGTCGACAAGGGACTTGAAAACGGATATGGACTGGAATCATCTTTCAGGCCCATCATCGACAGCGTAAAGGCCGTAAATGGCACGCTCATAACCCTATGGAACAACGAATCCCTCGTTGAAAAAGGCCCCGGGAAACTGAACCTGCGTACTTATGAAAAAATGATCATTATGGCCCGTCCGTAATTAATAGTGACATCTTTCGTGCATTATCATTATTCCAAGTATATTTGTTCTGCATATCTACGAACAAATGGTGAAAAGCTTAATCTTATATATCAGGTATTTCCTTATTACGGTATTTTCATCTAAAATATCCATTCTATTCAGGGAATTTTACCGCTATTACCTGAAAGGAAACCCTTATTTCAAGAATAAACCAATTGATCCGAAACAGAAAAAACTGGCCCTGGCCAGGGCCATAAACTGGCTGCTGAATGCCCAGGCTTCAACGCCTGACGACGGTATGGGGTCCTTTCACCTGGTAAATAAATGGTCGGCCTCATATCCTGAGACCAGCGGATATATTATTCCCAGCCTGTTGCAGTATGGCGAAAGAAACAATGATGCCAATATAAATGCTGCTGCCGTCAGGGCAGCCGATTGGCTTATCTCAATTCAAAAACCATCAGGGGGATGGCAGGGTGGAAGGGTTAACGAAAATAAAAAGGAAATCGTTTTTAATACTGCCCAGGTAATCAGGGGCATGCTGGCTGTGCACAGGCTTACAAATAAAGCCAAATACCTTGAGTCTGCTGTGAAAGCAGGCGATTGGCTGTGTAAGATCCAGGATGAGAACGGCACCTGGACAAAGTATGCTTTGATGGGGCTTGAAAGAGTGTACGACAGCTATGTCGACTATCCCTTGCTCATGCTGCATCAAGCCACAGGGCTTGAAAAATACCGCAAGCATGCCATCAAAAACCTGAATTGGATCGTAGAGCAAAAACAGCTTGAAAATGCCTGGTTTGCTGATTGTGATAATACGGTTAAGAAAAATCACAAACCTATCTTACATACCATTGCCTATACCATTGATGGATTGCTCGACAGTGGGATCTATCTGAATGAGCGAACGTATATTGAAGCAGCCAAAAAGGCTGCAGATGTACTGAAAGGGAAATTTGACCGGGATGGATTCCTGAATGGCCGTTTTGATGATAAGTGGGAAGGGAGTGAAAATATGATCCTGACGGGATGTGCCCAGATGTCGATTGTTTGGCTGAAAATAGCACACTATTCAGGAAATCAAAATTATGCAGCATCGGCAAGTAAGATGAATAGCTTACTTGTTCATCTTCAATGCAATGGCAAGGGCAGTACATTTTCTGATACCAGGGGCGCCATATCGGGTTCATACCCATTCTGGGGAAGGTACGAACCTTTTGCCTATCCAAACTGGGCCACAAAATACCTGGCGGATGCATTGATGCTGGAGGACCAACAATACAAAATTTGAGGAAGCAGGACAACATATTGGCATCGCGTTTACAGGAAACTTTTCGAAAGTATCCGGCCAATACTGCGCTCTGTTTTTCGACTAAGGAATATACTTATAAAGAACTATTCTACAAGGCCATATCCATCAGCCAGCGTATCCTTGAACAGTTGAATTCAGGCGCAGCTGTTGCCATTCTTGGGAATAAAACTTTTATGACCTATGCAGGGGTCTGCGGATCCCTTTTTGCCTCGAAGGCATACATGCCTCTCAACCTTAAGTTCCCCTTGTCCAGAAACAGGAAAATGCTTGAGCTTTCCGGAGCGAAGGTCATTATTGCCGATGAAAATGCCGATGAAATGCTGAGAAAAATCCTGTCAGAAACAGATTCTTCTTATACCATTATCTTCGAGGGAAATGAAGCTGAATGGAAAGCGCGCTTTCCGCAGCATCACTTCGTGAACCCCGGATCTGCAATCGAGGAACCACCTCCAATCACAAGCAATGAAGAAGATATAGCATATTTACTTTTTACTTCAGGAACTACCGGAATACCCAAAGGAGTGCCGGTTTCCAACCTGAACGTTTCATCTTATGCAGACCATATGATGAAAAGCCGGCATTTTCATCAGGATGATCGTTTTTCTCATACTTTCGATCTTACTTTCGATCTGAGCGTGCATGATATGATGCTCTGCTGGTTGAGCGGTGCATGCCTCTGCATCCCTGAAGATGATACTCCATTCAGAATGGCTTCTTACATCCGTGACCGGAAGATCAGCATTTGGTTTTCGGTTCCTTCTGCAGCGGTGCTGATGGATAAGATGAGACTGCTTAAAAAAGAAACACTGAGCACTATTCGATTGAGCTTTTTCTGTGGAGAGCCCTTGCCGGCAAGCCTGGCTGATAAATGGCAATCAGCAACAAAAGATAAGCCTTTGATCAACCTTTATGGCCCGACAGAGGCAACCATAGCCATCAGTGATTATGAGTGGGCCGCCGAAAGTAAAAAAGAAAAGAACGGAATTGTAAGCATCGGAAAAGTTTTTAATGGCCAGAAGTATTGCCTTTTGAACGAAGATTCAGGCATCTGTTTTTCCGGAAAAGGAGAGCTTTGCCTGGGGGGGAGCCAGGTAATCAGGGAGTACCTCAATGATCCTGCCCTTAGTAAAAAATATTTTTTCCGGGTGGACGAAATGCCCGAAACAACATGGTACAGAACCGGTGATGTCGCAGAAACAGATGAGGCAGGAGATCTGTTTTACCTCGGACGCCTGGATTCTGAAGTGAAAATATCGGGATACCGTGTAAACCTTTTGGAGGTTGATGCGGTCATAAAAAATGTTAGCGGATCGGAACAGATAGCTTCTGTGCTGGATGATAAAGGGACTCCGCGGATTGTAAGTTTCATTGCAGGATCATCAGGGATTAGTGAGGCAGGGATCATTGAGCATTGTAAGAATAAGCTGCCATGGTACATGATACCGGAAGTGATTATATTTGTGAATGAAATGCCCTTGAACATAAATGGAAAGATAGACAGGAACAGCCTAAAGGAATTGATCAATGGATAGGAATGAAGTAAGGCACTTTATATTGGAAATGATACGCGAAAAACGCATCATCTTTAATATTTCTGAAGCAGAACTGAAAGACAGTTTCGACCTTGTAAAGAGTGGCTTGCTCGACAGCATGGCTTTCATCGATCTGATCGCTGCCGCTGAAGACAATTTTAATCTTGAAATAGATTTTGAAATAGCTGCTGATTCACCCGGTTTTACAAGCCTTGGCGGATTGGTTGACATCATCGTAAATGCACAAAATGCCTGACAAAATAAGTATTAGGGAATTGCAGGATAAGAATGATCCTGCTTTCACAGAAGTGGGGTCTTTGTTTCAATCCATGTATGCGTTCATGCAAAAGAATGGTCTGCAATTAACCCTGGCAGAGGATGGTAGTGAAAAATGGCTGAAAGGCATCAAGCAAAGCCTGGGAAGGTTTGGCGTAATTTTTATTTCCTCCGAAGGAGATACCATTACAGGCTTTGCGCATGGGAGCATCAGGCTTGCACCTGATTACCTTGGCAACCGTAAGCTGGGTGCGATCACACATGTTTTTGTAAATGCTGAGGCAAGGGAGAAAGGAAGCGGAAGGGCATTGGTCCATGCATTGGAAAACTGGTTCAAAGAAAAGGAAGTCCATTCTATTGAATTGCAGGTGCTTTCTGCCAATAAAAATGCGATTGAATTCTGGAATAAACTGGGATACCCTGCCGAATTGATTCAAAACAGGAAAATGGCAGAAGATCTTTAACAATATTTGCAAGGTAATTTATGGGGCATCAATACATTCCATACAGGGAGATTGCAAAAAACCTGAACATCCCGTCAGGGGATATGGTACTGCTTACTTCCGATGTCCTGAAACTGGCTATAAAGGCCCGGAAAATTGAACAGGAATTTAATGCGGATGCATTTTTACAAAGTTTTTCTGAGCAGCTGGGGGAGGAAGGGACCTTATTGCTTCCCGCCTATAATTTCGACCTTGAAAATGGCGATGCTTTTAGCATACTTGCAACTGAACCCATGACCGGCTCGCTGGCTGTTGCTGCCATGCAAAATAAGGCCTTTCAACGTACATCTCATCCCCTTCATTCCTTCCTGGTGAAAGGAAAAGAGGGTGATCAGCATCAATTAAGGACTTAGCAACTTTATCTTTTCGAAGTTCTGATTTTAAT
>CAZASJ010000102.1:0-10199 GCA_964487735.1 uncultured Bacteroidales bacterium
ATAAGATCCTGCTTCAGAAGTTTTTCGTACTTAGGAATGTTCAGATCTTTCGCTATATCCTTAAGCTCGTTTACTAGTTTGCCGCTCAGTTCAATAATATCGTACATAGGTGGATAGTTTAATTTTCGGAGGTAAGATTGCAACATGCTCAGGCCTGTTTCAGGCGTCATGCACAATTTAGATATAAAATAATGGTTTTAAAATGTTAAACGGATATAAAGGAATATATCTGGAAATATATCACAATTGATTGTGCAAATATAATAATATTTTACAATAACAAGTTTTTTATCTTTGTCAAATAATTTTATTGATATGATACAGCGTATTCAAACCATATTTTTATTTTTTGTTTTTGCAAGTAGTCTGGCTGCTTTTTTCTTTCCTATAGCCAATTTTCTATCATCCCCTGTATATACTATTGAATTGGGCGTATTCGGGGTAAAGGAATTTGCCGATTATGGGCTGGCATGGCCTGATACGATCCTTCTTCAGGCTGTTCTCGGGCTTAGCGGATTATTGGCATTCTTCACAATCTTTTTATATAAGAGAAGAATGGTACAGGTAAGGCTGATCAGGTTTGATCTGCTGGTTAATATTGTTTACCTGGCGCTTATATTTTTTTACTATGTGCCTGAACTGGAGGCGATAACACAGACCAATGCCGATTATATGAGCGAGCCGGGTATTTATTTGCCAATTGCATCAGTTGTTTTCCTTTTGCTGGCAAGCAGATTTATCATGAGAGATGAAAAACTAATCAGGTCAGCGGATCGTTTGCGGTAAAAGACTATACAGACGCTCTCTCTTTTTCCAGAATTTCAAGGTCTTTTATTTCCTTTCCCTCTATTGCAAATCTAATGCAGGTGATTTTTGTATGCAATCCGGATTTCCCGGCTGCTCCCGGGTTTATGTGAAGTAAATTCCTTTTTTTATCGTAAATGACCTTCAGGATATGGGAGTGGCCTGAAATAAATAGTCCGGGACGTTCATGATCAAGAAATTGCCGAACACTTTTATCGTAACGTCCCGGATAGCCACCAATATGCTTAATGAGCACCTTGATATCTTCACATTTGAATAGTTGAACCTCCGGACACATGATGCGTAATTCATGGCCATCGATATTCCCATATACCGCACGTATCGGTTTGAATTTTTCAAGTTCTTCAAAGGTTTCTCTATTACCGATATCGCCTGCATGCCATATTTCATCACAATTTTTAAAGAAATCATAAATGCTTGGGTACAACCATGAATGGGTATCGGAGAGGAGTCCTATTCTTATCATATTTGAGGCTACTGCAGCTACATCTGTCCGCTGCTATTGTTAGGTAGGTATTGATGGCCTCCGTCATTATTCAAGCTAAAACTGATATTAACCGTTAAAAATGATCTCACGGCCATGCCATTCTTTATTCCCGGATTCCAGTGAATACTTTTCAGCAATTGGATGGCTTCTTCAGAACAACCGCCACCCAGGGGTTGTGCTATTTCAATGTTTGAGATTCTTCCGCTTGTTTCAACAATGAAATTTAATTCCACAGTGCCGGATATATTTTCTTTGAATGCTGCATCAGGGTATCTCAGGTTATCCACTATGTATGTGGCAAAATTCATATTTGGGTTTTCAAATATAGGCTTAGGTGAAATGTCTAAATATTTAGTAGGATATACATTCAAACTGGTATCAGTGGGGCCGGAATAAGCATTAAACTTATCGAAACCCTTTTTTTTACAATTTCGCTTATACTTTTTAATATTGAACTTTACAGGGACCACAACATCATCGATGATATATTTTGATAATTTAATGGCAGGGTGGAACATTATTAGCTGGCATATTCTCAGGGCTTCCTGATCTAATTCGGGTGAAACCGAATTGACAATGTGATAATTTGTTTTTTTCCCATCATGCATTATTGTAAATGCAACTTCCACAGTCCCTTCTGTATTCGTTTCCAATGCTGAAGGGGGATAAATCATTTCATCGCAAATGAAATCCCGCATAAGCTGATTTCCACCATAAGGCTGAGGTTTAATATCACTTTGTGAGAACAGCAGATTCATGCCTAAAAATACAAATGTGATTGCGAGGATGCTTCGAATTTTTTTTAATTTGTCCATAGGTAATCGTTTTTCCAGGACGAGTTCTTCAAAAATAGATAAAATAATTAAGAAAGTAAAGGTTTTGCCGATTGATTTTTGATTCTGCGATGCCTGATTTTTATTACTTTTACAACTAAAAGAGAGGAATGGAGTATATTTTATACGCAGCAGCATTGATTCTTGGAGGGGCAATTTCCTGGTTCTATTTACGGAACAAGGCAATGGCTTCTCGCCAGGAACTGGAAAAATCCCTTGAAGTAGGCAAGGAAAGACTCATTATTGCCGAAGGCCAACTCAGGGATACTGAGGAAAGATTGAATATCGAAAGGCAAAAGGTTACGGAACTTTCCACGAAGCTGGCTGTTTCAGAAGATCGGGAAAGGTCATTGGAGAAAAAATACGAAGACTATCGCAAAGAACTTGAAGCGCTTCAAAACAAGTTTAACCTGGAATTTGAAAATGTTGCCAGGAAGATACTAAAAGAAAATACCATAGAGTTTTCACAAAACAATCAAAAGAGCATTAATGAGATCGTTAATCCCTTGCGGGAAAAAATAGAAACCTTCGAGAAAACCGTAAGCGATACCTATCAAAAAGGGCTTAAAGATCAGGTGGGCCTTCAGGCAGAGATAAAGAAGCTTTATGAGCTCAATACAAAGATCAGCGAGGAAGCACATAACCTTACCCGTGCACTGAAATCTGATACCAAAAAGCAGGGAAACTGGGGAGAAATGGTATTGGAACGCTTATTAGAAAGATCCGGCCTTTCAAAAGGGGAGGAGTATCTTGTCCAGGAATCCTATCGAAATGATAAAGGGGAGCTGATACGGCCTGATGTTATTATCAGGTTGCCCGAGAATAAGCATATCATCATCGATTCTAAAGTTTCCATTGTAGCTTATGAGGCATTTGTAAATGCAGAATCAGAAGAGAGTAAAGCAAAATATATCAAGGCACATGTTGATTCGGTTAGAGAACACGTCAGGTTGCTGGCAGAGAAAAGCTATCAGCTGACCGAAAAATTGGATACTCCTGACTTTGTACTCCTGTTTATGCCACTTGAATCTGCTTTCAGCCTAGCGGTGCAACAACAATCCGACCTTTTTACATATGCCTGGGAACGCAAGATCGTTATTGTTAGCCCTACCACATTACTGGCAACACTTATGACCGTAGGTTCTATCTGGAAGCATGAAAAACAAACACGGAATGCCATTGAAATAGCCAGTGAAGGAGGAAAATTATACGATAAATTTGTTGCTTTTCTTGAGGATCTGGAAAATCTCGGTAAACAAATCTCAAGGGTTCATAAAACCTATGATGAAGCCCATAGTAAACTTAAAAGCGGGAGAGGCAATATCATTGGCAAGGTTGAAAAACTTAAGAAGTTGGGGGCCAAAACAGCAAAGGACATACCACTCGATATTTTAGAACCCGGCGATACTGAGGATGATTAGAATGAAGAAATGCTTGCTTTTTATGTTATTGTCAGCATTGATGCTGACAGCTTGCTTTAATCTTAGCAGGCTTAGTTTATATAATTTGTCAAAATTATATAGCAATACGTCCTTTACTGAGCTAAATGTGGTTGCATTTAATTTCATGGAAGGAAAAGCGAGGGTTTTCATTCCGGTGCATTTTGCTGATATGGTCGTCGCTGAAAATGAAGAAAGCGGTGCTTCATATTACAAGATAGAGATCAGTTATGAGTTGTTTGAGACGTATGAATCAAAAAATATACTCGACAGTGCAAGCATCATTATAACAGATAGTACACTCCATGTTTATGATACAACTGTAGCTGTTGATATTGATTATCCGGGCAGCAAGAAATATACATTAAAAATAAGCCTTAGCGATCTTAACAGGGTAGATGCTGTTACAGCCTTTTTGTTTCTTGATAATTCCAGCAGGTATTCTCATGATAATTTTATTCTGAGGGATCCTGATGGAGAAATAATTTACAGAACTTATTTTAGCAAAACGGATGAATTTATTCTGGCAACCAACGAAGAAAATCTTGCAAAGCTTCCTGTCAGATATTACAAAAGGGATTTCCCTCTTGCTCTGCCTCCCTTTCTGGAAGATATGGAAGCAAGTTTCAACTATTTAGCTGATAGTGTTTTTGATGTAAAGTTGATTCATGGACAAACTGAATTGTTAAATTTTGAAGAAGAGGGTTTTTATCATTTTCAAAAGGATAGCAATCAGCGGGCAGGTTATACGCTTTTCAGGTTTTATCCAGGATTCCCTGAGATAACAAATACGGAACAAATGATGCAGCCATTGCGGTATATTACTACAAAAGCTGAATATAATGAGATTGCAGGTGCAGATGACAGAAAACTTGCAGTAGATAATTTTTGGCTCGAAAATGCCGGCAATCCCAGCCGGGCCCGGTCGCTCATTCAAAAATATTATGGCAGGGTTGTAGACGCCAACAATTATTTTACTTCATACCACGAAGGGTGGAAAACCGATCGTGGCTTGATTTATATCGTTTTCGGTCCGCCCGGGATTGTATACAGAGGCGAGAAATTAGAGGAATGGTTGTATGGAGAAAAAGGCAATTCCAACTCAATACGTTTTCAATTTGTAAAGGTTGTAAATCCATTTACGGAAAATGACTACAGCCTGATCAAATCACCTTCCTATAAAGAAAAATGGTATAATATCGTGAATACCTGGCGAAGGTAGTCCTGCTTAACGCATGAAGATCATTCTTCCTGATTCGGACTTGTCATTTACGACTATTTTGTAAATGTAAACACCATTGTCAAGATTGCCTGCATTCCAATTAATTTTATACTCACCTGCACCTTGATATTGATTCACAATTGTTTTGATCAACCTTCCACTCTGATCAAGAACCATCAGTTGCACATTGGAGGCTTCCTGAAGCACGTATGAGAAAGATGTTGATACAGAGAAAGGGTTAGGGGCATTTTGCTTAAGAATGAATGTTTTTTCTTCATTCTGAGATTCTCCAATTCCAACAGGGTTGTTAATTGAATAAGCTTTCAGACAAAAATTTCCTGTGTTCAGATATCCTGAAGGGTCATCATAATAATAAAAATCCTGCCATCCTTTATTGATCATATAGTAACTTTCACCCGGATTGGCTGAGGATTCAACCAATGTTTTTGAGTCTGCCCCCAGCAATACAGGAACAATACTTGTTCTGTCGTATGGATGTCCGCCATCTGACAAGGAAACATATAGATAGAAATCTTCACCTTCAGAAAGCTGAATAGGTGGATCCAGGGGAATAATATGAAAACCTGAATACTCTATGCTTCCGTTTTGTGCCGGTGCCAGTTCAACAGAGAGATCGATTCCATCGAAATCAGCAAACAACTGAATAGAATAATCTACATTGTGGACAGCAGTGAAAAAGCTCACTGCAGTAATCAGTTCATCATCTTCAATAGGTCCGAAGGCATTAAAAGCTTCAGTAACTTCGGTTTTTGTATCACGCCAGCCATGATAATCATGGAAATGCACATTGTCATATTGACTTATTTCCACATTCTGGAAAGAGATAGCCCCCATTTCGGGATCTTGGCAGGCATGCTTATCATAGTATGAAATCCAGAAATAACCATCATAGCCCCAATTATCGCCCCATGAGTTTTTAACCAACCATGCTCCGGGCTCAGGTGCCTGGGTTACACGGTTATCATCCCATCCAATGATGGCAACAGCATGATTTGGATCATCCGAAGTAGTAGGCGGCTGATAATGTTCATATTGGGCATTGATGTAAGCTCCGCTATAGCACATACAGGTGCCAAGAACACCGTAATCCATGATCATTTGCTTGATGATGTCAATATTCTCGAGATTTTCGCCAGCTATAAGCCAAACAATATCGGTTGCATAATAATAATGATAGCTTTCGTCCCACCTTGCAGGTGGGGTGGTATATGATTGTCCGTCGATTTCTCTTACTGCGCCTTCCAGTCTTGAAAGGTATGCGGATGTGACTCTATAATCTCCACCCATATGTACTTCAAGCCCTGCACCATTTGGAGGGTCAATATCATCGTTGTTATGCTGGTTGAACCCATTCCACCAATCGAGATGATACTCAGCCAGCGCGGGTTCGCCGCTTTCCCCGGCATCTGCCCAGACTCCGGTCATAAGAAGATTGCCTTCCATTGAAGCTACAGCTCCATGTGTCCAGCAGGTGCCACCTTGCTGAGATTTTACGCTGGTAACATAATTATTGCCATTGTAGTCACGCAGGTCAAAGGTCGCGGGGATCTGAGCCATGAGAGAGAGGGTGATTAAAATGGTCAGAATTGCAGTAAAAATACTTTTCATGATATATGAATTAAGAGTTTAACAAAATATCAGCTGTAAAGATACAATTTGTTTAAATATAAAAAAGCTTTGAAAAACGGTCTGAGATAGGTTGGAAATTAATTACAAGACTTATCAAGATGTTCGAACCGGGGTTGTTTTCCAAAGCTTTTATAATGATTGCTCACTAATACAGACAAGTGCAAGGTATAAAAGGTTGCACACATTGAGGTAATTTTTATCTTTGATGCTTACAATTATGCAGAAAAAAGATAATTTAATTTTCGGGATCAGACCCTTGCTGGAAGCTATTGCATCCGGTAAAGAGGTGGATAAGATATTATTGCAGAAAGGTTTACGTGGAGAGTTGTTCCATGAATTGTTTGGTCAGGTAAAAGAGCTTGGCATTCCTTTGCAAATAGTTCCCGTTGACCGATTAAACAGAATCACACGGAAAAACCATCAGGGGGTGATCGCTTTTATTTCTCAGATCACTTACTACGATGTCGAGCAATTGCTCCCTATGATATACGAAAAGGGGAAGACGCCCCTGATCCTTATCCTTGATCATGTCACTGATGTCAGGAACTTTGGAGCCATCGCCCGCACAGCAGAATGTTCGGGTGTAGATGCCATTGTGATACCCTCTAAGGGTTCAGCAGCCATCAATGAAGATGCCATGAAAACATCCGCAGGAGCCTTGAACATTGTGCCGGTATGCAGGGCTGAAAGTTTGCAAAAGGTAGTGAAGTTCTTAAAGAATAGCGGTCTTAAGATTCTTGCAGCCAGCGAAAAAGGCAGTACTGACTATGATAAGGTTGATATGGATATGCCTTTAGGCCTGATCATGGGTGCTGAGGATACGGGAGTTTCGGCAGATTTGTTAAGAATGAGTGATGAAATGGTGAATATTCCAATTACAGGAGAAATTGAATCCTTGAATGTTTCTGTAGCCGCAGGAATATTGCTTTTCGAAGTATTGCGCAAACGCAAAGCATAAAAAAATCCCCACCAATGGAGGGGATTCCTTAATTTATGTGGATTATTACTAAACCCTTTTTTCTTTGATCCTGGCTTTTTTACCGGTGAGTCCGCGCAGGTAAAAGATCCTTGCTCTTCTGACAACACCTCTTTTGTTCACCTTGATCTCATCGATAAATGGTGAAGCAATAGGGAAAATCCTTTCAACACCAATTGTTCCTGACATTTTCCTTACGGTAAAAGTACCAGTTGGGTGACTGCCAACTCTTTGCAGGACAATGCCCTGAAAATTCTGCAGACGTTCTTTTTCCCCTTCACGGATTTTATAAGTAACAGTGATAGTATCACCGGCTTTAAATGCCGGAAATTCTCTTACTACACTTTGGTCTTCAACAAACTTCAATAATTCCTTCTTGCTCATCACAATTGTGTTAAAATATTTCTTCAAAAACGGCTGCAAAAATAGTGAGTTTTTATTTACTAACCAAAATAATGCAATAATTTTTTCAATATTGATTTATTTAGGGTGAATTTGCCTGAAATACCGTAAATTCTCGCTATACTGCTAGGATTTGGCATACCAGAGTCCGATTGCTGAGATGTGTTTTGGGATATTGTTAACATTCATCAGACTCCGGGCACTCTGAACCATGAACAGGGCACTACAAATCCATCTTACCATATTTTTTCATAAATCCCCTGAATACCTCTTCTTTTTCCGGACCGTAAGATCTTAGCTTTTTTAGGATCCGTTCAGGATCTTTTGCTGTGTTCCGCAAATGGGAATTTTTTGAATAGAATTTGTCGGCGTAACAAATAATCTCTTCTTCAATGCTTGTGGGTATCATATCGCGCTGCGGAAGTGGAAGCCCATCCCTCAATACATCTTCTTTTGAAATCCCCACTCCGACATGCCGTTCACAAACCAATGCATGCCGGGGATATCCTTCCCTTTCAAGCAATTCCCTACCCAGGTATCCGTGGGCGAGATAGGGGTATTTACCATAACATCCGATCTTAGGGGCATGCGTCATGAAAATGCCAAGATCATGAAGCAGGGCAGCTGTATGCAAGAATTCAATATCGGGATCAAGTTCAGGATGATTTTTGCCTATCTGAACAGCCAGTTCTGCCACAGCAATGCTATGCATATACAAATATCCAAAAGCAATGCTGTTTTCCGGATAGTACTTTTTGAGTAACAATATGGCTTTATCTGGAGAGAGCATGGGGTAAAGATACTAGATACTGGATACTGGATACTGGATGCTGGATGCTGGATGTTTATGCCTGAGGAAAATTTGGGTACGCAAGTTTGGATGAATATCCATCTATCTTGACCCAATAGAGGATCCAGCAGATCAATCCGGCGATTGCACAAAGGAACCCCAGAAATGGAATGATCGCACATACATTTAAGATGCAGTATGCCATTCCAATAGATTTACCCGGTTCAATCTCCTCCACCTGCATCTCCCTTGACTTGAATTCAGCAGCAAGGCTTTTGGCGATATTGCCGACAACAATAAATTGCCATATCATGCTAAAAATGGGGATGAGCAATAACCAGACGTTTTCCGGGGGCATGGCCCTGTTCTCAGGAGCACAGCGGTTCAGGGTTTTTTGCAATGTAATGATGTAAAAGATCGTTGGGATCATCATGATACCGATAAAAATCAGTATCAGCATAAAAAGTCCTACAAATTCCATTTGATTGTACATTTTTGGTTGAATTAATGAATTGCTTTGTTTTGATTCGTTAAATGATGTTGCAAGATATTCATTCTAATTCTGATTTCAAAAGGACTTATTAAATTTTATTTGTTGGTGAAATTTTGTACGTAAATATGGAATAGGATATGATGGATTTTCTTTAAATGATCCGCCCGAGGCTCCCTTCGACTAGTGCTCAGGATAAACTTCTCGCCTCGATACTGCCAAAAAAAAACCACCTGCATTTGCAAGTGGTCGTTTCTTCCTGTGATCCGCCCGAGGCTCCCTTCGACTAGTGCTCAGGATAAACTTCTCGCCTCGATACTGCCAAAAAAAAACCACCTGCATTTGCAAGTGGTCGTTTCTTCCTGTGATCCGCCCGAGGCTCGAACTCGGGACCCACGGCTTAAAAGGCCGTTGCTCTACCAACTGAGCTAGCGAATCGTTTTGCGGCTGCAAAGGTATTTATCTTTTTTTATATAGCAAAATTATTGATTGATATTTTTCCCTGACCTGATACAAGGGGTTAATTATTAAGAAGTTTAGGTGAATATTTTGATTGAGGGCATCTTACATCAAATATCATCTGTCAACAATCAGGGATCAAAAATCACTGTAGTATGCCTTTTCCTTCACGGATAAGTTCCGGTTCAAAGCCTGTACAATCAACAATAGTGGAGGCTACATTGTCACCATAGCCTCCGTCAATTACAATATCCACTTGCTTTGAATAGCGCTCATAGATAAGTTCAGGGTCGGTTGTATATTCAAGTACATTATCATCATCACGCACTGATGTTGACATGATCGGATTACCAAGCTGACGTACAATTTCCCTGGAAATATTATTATCAGGCACTCTGATACCAATGGATTTTTTCTTGCTCTGAAAAATTTTCGGAACCTTATTATTGGCACCGAGAATAAAAGTAAAAGCCCCCGGAAGATTCCGGCGCATCATTTTATAAACAGCATTGTCGATAGGCCTGGAGTATTCCGAAAGATGACTCAGGTCATAACAGACAAAGCTAAAGTTGGGGGACTGTAGCGCAGCCCCAGCCCCAGCCGCTCCAAAATTCTCCTGGCGTCGG
>CAZASJ010000103.1:0-5975 GCA_964487735.1 uncultured Bacteroidales bacterium
TCATTGTTTTTCGAGGATCCTCGATCCCGGGGACCGGGAATCGGGACTGGATACTTCACCTTCGCTTTTCATCATCCGTAGCCTGGGCGAAGGATGAAAGGCTTCGGTGAACAAAGTGGTCACTGGTCACTGGTTTCTGGTTCCTAAATTCAATTCATAATTCATAATCCATAATCCATAATCCATAATCCATAATCCATAATCCATAATCAACTTGGCACTTCACCTTCGCAGAAGCTTCGGTGAACAAAGTCGGCACTCAATTCTGGTTACTGGCTTCTGAATTCTGACTTCTGACTACTGACTACTAACTACTGACTTCGCAGTAGTAAAAAAAGAACCGGCATCTAATAGTTAAGGTACTTATCAAGCGTTTGCTCTTCCATATATTGCCTGAATTCAAGGGTGAGGTCCTTGATCACATTTTTAAAAATACACTTATTAAAAGGGCAGATGGGTTTGTCCAGAGGGCATTTGGTTATTTCAATTTTTCCTTCTATGGCTTCATAAATATCCAAAAATGATACATCAGCCGGAGCCATTTTAAGTGCAAAGCCACCCGATGGCCCTCTATTTGAATTTATAAAGCCTTCTTTCACCAAGCGTTGAAATACTTTTGCAACATGATGCCTGGAACTGGACGTAAGCTCTGCGATCTGATTTACATTTACAAGTTTATCGGATCTTGCTACCAGGATCATACCGTGTACGGCAATGGAAGCAGCTTCGCTAAGGCTAAGAATTCTGGACATCTTGTTTAATTTAGTAATTAAATACCCAAATGTATATTGCTTTTCTTATCCATTGGTATTCATTTCTATAAAAGTTCTGTTTTATGCTTCAATTTTTACTCATTACAAATAAACAGCCCCCTCTTTCATCGATATTGAATAAAAACAATAAGGCAAAAAACTCACTCAAACAACTTCAAATACTCCAAGTACTTCAAGTACTTCAAGTACTTTAAGTACTTATTTTATTATCTTTGAAGTCTTAATCCCGGAGCCGGAAAATTGCGGATATGAAACTCTCCATTGTTATTGTCAATTATAATGTAAAGCATTTTTTAGACCAATGCCTTACATCCGTGCGCAGAGCAATTGCTGGCATTGATGCTGATGTTTGGGTTGTAGACAACAATTCTGTTGACGGCTCACTCAAGATGCTCAGGGAGAAATTCCCGGAAGTAGAGCTTATTGCCAATAAAGAAAATGTAGGTTTTTCAAGAGCAAACAATCAGGCGATACGTAAATCAAAAGGTGAGTATGTATTGCTGCTCAACCCCGATACCGTGGTTGAAGATGACACCTTTACGAAGATCATACGTTTTATGGATGAGCACCCTGATGCCGGTGGCCTTGGTGTTAAAATGATCGATGGAAAAGGCAATTTTCTTCCGGAATCCAAAAGGGGATTGCCGACACCGGATGTAGCTTTCTACAAGATATTCGGTTTATCAAGATTCTTCCCAAGGTCGAAAACCTTCGGTAAATATCATCTGGGATTTCTTAGCAAAGATGAGATCAACGAAGTGGACATCCTTTCAGGAGCCTTTATGTTCATGAGAAGGGAGGCCCTTGACAAAACAGGCTTACTGGATGAGGATTTCTTCATGTATGGTGAAGATATCGACCTCTCCTACCGCATCATAAAAGCCGGATATAAAAATTATTATTTCCCGGAAACACGGATCATACATTATAAAGGAGAAAGCACAAAAAAGAGCAGTGTTAATTATGTCTTTGTGTTTTACAGGGCCATGGCCATTTTTGCAGGAAAGCACTTCTCACAGAAAAATGCGAAGCTCTTCTCTTTCCTTATCAATATTGCGATCTGGTTGCGTGCCTCCATGGCCATCCTCAGCCGTTTCTTTAAGAAAGCCTTGCTTCCATTACTGGATATCCTGGTAATTTTTGCAGGCATTTATTTTATTAAGGAATATTGGGAAACCAGGGTCATTTTCCCTGAAGGAGGAAGTTATCCGCTTGAATTCATAACCATCACCGTACCTTTTTATATTATTGTATGGCTGGTATCTGTTTACCTGAGCGGCGGATATGACAAACCTATCAGGCTTATTAAAATCTTCCAGGGGATTGCAATTGGAACGGTTTTTATTCTGGTGGTATATGCTTTACTCAGTGAATCATACAGGTTTTCGAGGGCGATCATCATACTGGGGGCAGTGTGGGGATTGGGAGCCATGACGGTAGTAAGGCTGCTGCTTCACCTTACGGGAATAAAAAGATACAGAATAGGGGGTGAATCCAAGAACAAGAGATTTATCATCGTCGGACAGAAAGATGAAGCGGAGCGTGTATCCGAATTGCTTCACAAAACCTGGTTAACGCCAGCGTTTGTAGGACTGGTAAGCATTCGCAACAATACGGATAAAAGTGATCATTTTATCGGCACCATTGATCAGTTGCCGGAGATCATCCCTATTTACAAAATCTCAGAGGTGATCTTTTGCTCGAAGAACCTCCCGCATCAGGTAATCATCGATAAGATGTCGGAACTGCAACAACTTAACATCGACTTTAAGATCGCCCCTGAAGATAGTTTGTCTATCATTGGAAGCAATTCGATCAATACTTCAGGGGACCTATATACCATTGACATCAATTCCATAACATCACCAAGAAATTCAAGAAATAAACGATTTGTAGATGTAATAACTACCATTGCCTTGATTGTTCTGTTGCCTGTGAATATTTTTCTTATTCGTCATCCTCTGGGCCTGCTGCAGAACATCTTCAGGGTGATCTTTTCACAACGATCATGGGTTGGATATAGTACTGATAATCCCAGCGAACTAGACAAGCTCCCGTTCATTAAAAAAGGCATTCTCACCCCGGAAGATGCTTTCCGGAAAAAACTGCTGAATCCTGAGATCACAGGGAAGCTAGACCTTATCTATGCAAGGGATTATAATTTTACAACCGACCTTAACATTATTTTCAGAGCATACAGGCAACTTGGACGCAATAAATAATGAACATTAAGTCTGCTTGTTTGTATATTTAAATGAATTAAAGAATTATACCATGGCCGATTTTCAAATAATTATGCCGAAGCTGGGAGAAAGCATTATAGAAGCAACCATCATAAAATGGTTAAAGAACCCCGGCGATACCATAGAAGAAGATGATGCAATTGTAGAAATTGCCACTGATAAAGTTGATTCTGAGATCCCTTCACCTGTAGAAGGAACCCTGAAGGAAGTATATTTTCAGGAAGGAGATGTTGTAGAAGTAGGAAAGGTCATTGCCTTGATTGAGATGGAGGGGGAAGAAACATCTGCACAAAAACCAGAACCCTCATCAAAAGAAACTATCAAAGAAGAACCTAAGACTGAAGCAGCGCCAACAGCCGTTGTAGCAAAAGATGAAAGTGCTGAAGCTACAAGGTTTTATTCCCCATTGGTAAAAAATATTGCCAAAACCGAGGGCATTTCAATGGCGGAACTGGAAAGCATGCAGGGCTCAGGAAAAGATGGAAGGCTTACTAAACAGGACATACTTGATTATTTAAAGAACAAACCTGCATCATCAGCACCTGCAATATCCAAACCCACCCCTGCAACCATCCCATCAGCACCTCCGGTCATTAGTGCCGCCGGTGATGAGATTGAGGAGATGGGCCGTATGCGCAAGCTTATTGCCGACCATATGGTGATGTCGAAACAGGTGTCACCACATGTAACCTCATTCATTGAGGTAGATATGACCAATATTGTAAACTGGCGCAATAAAGTTAAAGATATGGTCATGAAAAGGGAAGCTGAAAAGCTCACCTTCACGCCTATCATTATTGAGGCTACAGCACAGGCTATTAAAGATTATCCCCGCATAAATGCAAGTGTAGATGGCACCAAAGTCATTATCAGAAAGGATGTCAATATTGGAATGGCAGCTGCATTGCCTGATGGCAACCTTATTGTTCCTGTGATCAAGAATGCGGATCAGAAAAGCCTTCTCGGAATTACCAAAGATGTAAACGACCTGGCCAACAGGGCAAGGGCCAATAAGTTGCTGCCCGACGAAATTCAAGGTGGGACTTTCACAACGACCAACTTCGGTTCCTTTGCAAGTATAACAGGCACCCCCATCATTAACCAACCTCAGGTAGCTATTCTGGGGATTGGTGCGATCAGGAAAAAACCAGTTGTGATCGAAACGCCTCAGGGTGATGTGATCGGAATCAGACATATGATGATCCTTTCACTGGCTTACGACCACCGGATTGTAGACGGTGCCCTGGGAGGCATGTACCTCAAGCGACTTACCGACTTACTCGAAAACTTCGACACTGATCGGAATATCTGATAAAATTCCAGTACTTTCGCAATAGTCAATATCATTTAATAAAACTTCATGGAACTCAATTTAAGCAGGCCTCTGGCCATCTTTGACCTGGAAACCACCGGCATCAGAGCAGCTACAGACAGAATAGTGGAAATATGCATTGTCAGAGTTGAAACTGACAATAAAACCATCGTAAAAACATACAGGATCAATCCCGGAATACCCATCCCACTGGATGCTACTTTAATACATGGTATTTCCGACGAGGATATAAAAGATGCCCCTACCTTCAAGGAAATGGCAAAGGAGCTGGAAGAGCTATTAAAGGATTGTGATCTTTCCGGTTTTAATTCAAACAGGTTCGACATACCTCTGCTGGTTGAGGAATTCTTAAGGGCTGATGTTGACTTCGATCTCCGCGACAGGCATTTTATTGATGTGCAAAACATTTTTCATAAAATGGAGCCCCGCAACCTAAGGGCTGCCTATAAATTCTATTGCGACGAAGAACTCATTGATGCGCACTCAGCAGAGGCTGACACCCTTGCAACCTATGAGATCCTGAAGGCCCAGATCCAACGTTATAAAGATACTGAGTATAAAGATGAGGATGGCAATATTAGTCTTCCCATCAAAAATGACATGAAAGCCCTGCATGATTTTTCATACAACACCCGCTTCGTCGACCTTGTTGGAATGATCGTATTCAATGCCCAGCAGGAAGAAGTTTTTAACTTCGGTAAACATAAGGGCCGCAAAGTAGAAGATGTATTTAAGAAGGAACCCCAGTATTACGATTGGATGATGAAGGCAGAGTTTCCACTTTCTACAAAGAAAGTAATCACCTCAATCAGAAAAAGATATATAGACCATAAACTTTTCTAGCATTCACAAAACCTTGTTATTATGTTTTTAAAACGGCACTTAGGCATCCGGAATCCTGGCCCGCAGTGAAGAAGCAGAAGCATACGCAAGAAATGCCCTCCTTGTCAGTAAGGGAGGATATGAATAGAAGATAAAAGGATTATGAATAAGCAGGCAGACCTTCTGCCCGGATAAGAGAAAAAAGTTCAATTAGAATAGTAGAATATGAAAATCCTTTGTATTGGCAGGAACTATGTGGATCATGCCAAAGAACTGAACAACCCGGTGCCCGAAAACCCCGTTTTCTTCCTCAAACCGGACACTGCCCTTCTCAGAAGGAATAAACCCTTTTATTACCCTGATTTTTCCCAGGACATTCATTATGAATGTGAGTTGGTTGTAAAGATCAGCAAGCTGGGAAAAAACATTCAAAAAAAGTTTGCACATACCTATTACGAGGAGATTGGAATCGGTATTGACTTTACTGCACGTGATCTGCAAAGCAAATCAAAAGCCAAGGGGCTTCCCTGGGAAATTGCCAAAGCTTTTGATAATTCGGCTCCCCTCAGCATGGCGTTTATCAATAAGAAAGAGCTAAACCTCAAAGACATTAAATTCCACCTTGTTAAAAACGGGGAAAAAGTCCAGGATGGCACTTCAGCCGATATGATATTTGACATAGATGAGCTGATCTCCTACCTCTCAAAGTTCTTTACCTTAAAAACCGGTGATCTCATTTTTACAGGAACCCCTGCCGGTGTTGGCCCTGTTCAAATAGGCGATAAACTGGAAGCCTATATCGGG
>CAZASJ010000103.1:5998-10180 GCA_964487735.1 uncultured Bacteroidales bacterium
AGATTGATGTTGAAGGTAGAGATAAAATAGGTACAGGGTACCGGGTACCAGGTACCGGGCGTCAGGCATCAGGCGTTGGGCTTTAGGCGTCAAGTGTTGGGCGTCAGGCGTTAGGCGTCAGGTATCGGGCTTTAAATATATGTATTTGATAGAATTCCTTACTTCTTATTTATAATACTCTTACGATAGGAAATCAATCGATTAAGCATTTTATCAACAACTTCGATCCTCCCTAGCATTTCTGCAGAATTTCTATCATTTAAATATCCAATTCTTGATGCAAGAGTAATCTGAGTTTTTAGCTCGGCTAATGAGCCCTTTGCATTATAGAAATATCGAAAAAAAGAAAATGTCCCGATTTTTTTAAATAGAAGTTACGTTTTGAAAAAAGGAAATTCTTAATTTGATTATCCCTGTGGCAAGCAACGAGGAGTTATTTGATCAAAACTAACATAATAAAATTGCCTGATGCCTGAAGCCCGACGCCTGACATCTATCTAAAAACAATATCCTTTATCACCTCCGCTCCAACTGTTTTATTGAGTTCTTCGATGATCCTGGATTTGGAATAAGTCAGCTCATTTTTAAGTGCAGGGGAATCGATTATAACGAAAAGTTTGCTGCCTTTTATGTAAAGATCACGGGTGTGGTTGGTAATCATCTTCCCTGTTACTTCCGGCCATGCCTCAATGATCCTGGCATGCTTCAGCTTGCCTTCAAGACTGTATGCCTTAAGAAGTTCCTGAATGACTTCTCCCAATGGTTTTTCGTTGAATCCTCTTGCCATCATAATTATTTCTGAGGTTCTGATAAAATGCCATCAGCAACGCTGAATATCTGATGGTCAATGTTTATCACCTTGAAAATACTTTCAATTCTGCTTCGCTGGGTATCGGTTATAAAGACCTGTCCGAAATTATTTTCACTGACAAGCTTCACGAGTTGCTGTACCCTGTTTTCATCCAGCTTATCAAAAATATCATCGAATAGCAGTATGGGCTTATGCCCTTTTTCTTCTTTGGTATATTCAAATTGGGCCAGTTTAATGGCAATAACAAATGACTTCTGCTGTCCCTGCGAGCCAAATTTCTTAACCGGGTAGTCGAAAATGCGGAAACGCAGATCATCCTTATGTATCCCGGCAGTCGTGTATTTCAATGCGCGGTCACGGTCGAGGGTGGCTGATAATAATTCAGAAGGTCCGGCATCATGCAATTGAGATTCATATTCGATGGAAACCTTTTCTTTTCCCTCAGATATAAAATCGAAATATTTTTGGAAGATCGGGATAAACCTGTCAATAAATACTTTTCGTTTTGTATATATCTCAGTACCCAGCATGGCAAGCTGTTCGTCCCAGATCTCAAGCATGGAAGCATCAAAAAAGTTTCTTTCGTAAAATTGCTTTAAAAGAGAATTTCGCTGCAGCAACGCCTTGTTATAATTGATAAGGTCATCGAGGTAAAACTTATCAAATTGGGATATAACACTGTCGATAAACTTCCTCCTGACCTCACTTCCTTCATTGATCAGGTCTCTGTCGTAGGGAGAGATCATCACCAGCGGAAAGGCTCCGATATGATCTGCCAGGCGATCGTAGGATTTATCATTGAGCTTAAACAGTTTCCTTTCTCCGGCCTTTTGTATACAACTCACTTTATCAGCGCTGTCGCCATTCCTGATAAAGTGTCCGTGAATGGAAAAGAAACGCTCTCCATGCCTGATATTCTGTGTATCAACGGGGTTGAAATAGCTTTTACAGAATGACAAATAGTGAATCGCATCAAGCAGGTTTGTTTTTCCCGTACCATTGTTACCGGTAAAGCAATTGATCTTAGGGGAGAAAGTTGGTGAAGCCTCCTCGTAATTCTTAAAATTTGTAATATTTAGTTTCTCCAGGTACATTAGCAAATCTCCATGATCTTATTGGCAACATCCTCCATAAGCCATTGTGGCGTGGATGCGGCTCCACTGATACCGACTTTTGAGACTCCCACAAACCATTTTGGATCCAATTCTTCAACCATTGAGATCATATATGTTTTCGGGTTTACTTCTAAACAGCTTTTAAATAGTTTTTTACCGTTCGAACTCTCTTTTCCGCTAACAAAGATAATAAGCTCATGCCCGGAAGCAAATTTCATCAGAAAAGGCACCCTGTTCAAAACATGCCTGCAAATTGTTTTATAGCTCAGGAAACCATTGGTACTCTTATCATTCATCACAGCCTTCAATTCATCTGAAATCTTATTAAAATCAGATTCATCCATAGTGGTTTGGGAGAACAATCTTATCGGTCGTGATACATCTATTCTATCAAAATCTTCAGCGGAGCTGATGTGAATGCCCAGGTTCCTGGTATTACCCAATAAACCAATTAATTCCGGATGGCCGGCCTTCCCGTATATTACAACTTGACCGTTCACTTTCTCCATTTCCATTGCAGCTGACTCCACTTTCTTTTGCAAACGCCGGACAACAGCACAGGTGGCATCAATAATATTTATTCCGATTTCTTCAGCCTTCCGGAAGGTCTCCGGTGGCTCGCCGTGGGCACGGATGAGTAAGGTCTCATTTTTAAGTTTTTCCAGATCATCTTTTGCAACCAGCTTTAGCCCAACACCTTCCAAACGCCTCATTTCCTGCTCATTATGAAGCAAAGAACCATATGCATACAGTAAATCCCTGCCTTCAAGTTCATCTTCTGCTTTTTTAATGGCGCGATGCACTCCAGGGCAAAACCCTGCCGCTTTATCGATGTTGATGATCATAGGAATGCAAAGATAGTAAAAGCTTGTTGGATAATTCTGAACTACGAACTACGAACTACGAACTACGAACTATGAACTATGAACTACGAACTTCTATTCTGAATTTTGACTACAGATATCCGATATCGAAGCCTGATGCCTCATGCCTGAAGCCTAAAGCCTAATTCCCCGCTGTACGTTTCTTTGTAAATTCCTGAAGATTCAGGGTAAGCGTGATGTAGTTGGGTGATCCCGCCAGGTGGTACCTTGAACGGGCATAGCTGAAATGGAATTTGGAGATACGAAGGCCAACGCCCCATGAAAAACCAACGGTCGACATTTTGGTACTCACTCCATTCGTCTGGCGGCGGCCATAATTGTATCCACCTCTCAAACTCAGAAAATCTGTAATATTGAGTTCCGCACCCAGCACAATATGCATCATCAGTTTATCGGCAAAATCGCCAAACCCACTTTGTTTATTCACTTCCCCTGTAATAGGATCTGTATTTTCAGCCACTACCAGTGGATCTTCATAGGTAAGATCCCATTTCTCCATGTTATGGTATAAGAATGAAAAACGCAATGGAATATGCTTAAGTCCCTGCGACAAGCCCAACTGTATTTCAAAAGGTAATGGATGTGATTGGCCGCTGTAATAGCCTTTTAACATCAATCCAATGTTCCTGGCAATAAGCGAGGCATAAAAATCTTTTTCCTCATTCACGTATGAACCGGCCACATCAACAGCCAGGCCAAATGAATTATATGATTCAAAGGAAGAATAGATCATTTTTATATTAGCACCAATCGACCAATGAGGGTGTAATCTCCTGCCCCATCCAATGTTCAGGGCATATTCGCCGGCTGTGAATGTACCATTTCGCTGGCCTGATGCATCAGCACGATCAAATTTCCCATAATTAATAAATTGCATGCTGGCAACAAACGTTCCGACTTTTTCAAAGTTGCGGGCATATTGGGCAAAACCGTAATTGATATCTGAATAATAGTCGACAAAACTGAAACCGAGACTATTATGCATTTCTTCATTGATCAGCGAAGGGTTGGCAAGTGCCAGCGTAATATCCTTATCATAAATCGCCAGGTAATCGCCTCCCATGGATGCAATACGTGCCGAATTAGGAAGATTCAAAAACTCATAGGTACTCTCGCCACCAATTTGTGAAAAAGTCAGCTGTGTACTAAAAAAGACTGCTAAAATGGGAAGAAGGAAGAGATATCTTTTTTTCACCTGCATATTGTTAAAACCGGGCAATATTATTCAGAAACGATTTTCATTCAGTATTATTATACATCAGACTGATATTATTCCATAAGGATGCCCAAAAGTAGGAAAAAATTCAGTCAGCTTCAGAAATTCCATGAGGAAAAGTAAACCCTTTACGGTAACCGGAGTGTTTCAGTGTTT
>CAZASJ010000104.1:0-10013 GCA_964487735.1 uncultured Bacteroidales bacterium
CCGGCAAGGAATGATGTGGGGCAAAGGGCGTATCTGGAAGAAGACCGTTTTGCAGAGCAAAAATGAACCTTGGGATCAGGATCGTTCGGAATCTGGATCCTGATGAGGTCACAGCCGAACTTCTTACAAAAATAGAAGCCGAGGATATTGAGGACCTTTCAGAAATCAAGATCAATGAAAGGCTTAACCTGGATATTGATACAGCATTGCTTGACGAAGCCCTGGCAGATCTCAACAGGCTTACAGGCCTGGAAAACATCAAACAGGAAGTACAGGAATTGATGCGCCTGACAAGGTATTATCGTGAAATGGATCGTGATGTGCTCAAGGCCTTTTCCATGCATTCCGTATTCATGGGAAATCCCGGTACAGGGAAAACGACCGTTGCAAGGATCATTGGTAAAGTGTTCAAGGCCCTTGGATTGTTAGAACGCGGACACTTAATTGATGCAGATGCCAGCGACCTGGTAGCAGGATGGGTTGGCCAAACAGCCGGAAAAACCAAAGATATTATCGAAAGTGCTATGGGAGGCGTGCTCTTCATTGATGAAGCCTATGCCATAACAGATGGATCGGGTAAAGGCGGCGGAGCCGACTTTGGAAAAGAAGCAATTGCTGCCCTTATCAAGGAAATGGAAGACCATCGGGGCGAATTTGCTGTGATCGTTGCCGGTTACCCTGACAATATGGGAAGGTTTATTGAAGCTAATCCGGGGATCAAGTCACGATTCGACCGCACATTTAAATTCAATGACTTTAATGAGGAAGAATTATGGCAGATCGCGGTGAGCATGTTTGAACAAAAGGGTGTAAAGGCTGATGAAAAGGCTGAGGAACACCTGAAAAAATACATAGCCCAACTCTATGCCGGCAGAAATAAATTCTTCGGGAATGCACGCTCAATCAGGAAAATGGTTGAAAAGGCATACAGAAACCATGAATTGCGTATGGCTGATCTGCCTAAAAATAAGCGAACAAAAGCAGTTATGGATGCGCTGATTTTAAAAGACGTACTGGAGTTTGATACCAGGGAAAAAGAAAATGGCAGGCCGGGAATTGGATTTAAGCGTAGTTCTTAATTTACGCTTCCTCGTTTTCGTTTAACTCATCTATTTTTCGAGAATCAGCATCCGCTTTCTCAATTTCGCCTGCTGTACGGTAAATATCCTCCCTGATCAGGTAAGCAAGCTTATCGGTATCATCTTTTTCAATGACCTTGTTGACATCTTCAAGCGCAGCCTCAGGCTTATTCATTTCAACAAAGGCAATGGCCCGGAAATTAAGATACAGCAGGCTATCAGGATCGAGCTTAACCGCCGTATCGAAATCAATCAGTGCAGGGCGGTTCTTTCCAGCATCATTGTAAAGCCGGCCGCGTGAAAAATAATAAAAAGGATCCGTGCTTTCAAGCTCAATGGCTCTGTTAAAATCACGAAGAGCCTTTTCCGTCATCCCTTTATCTGCATATGCAAGTCCTCTCACCATCAATTGCCAGTGATCATCAGGGTTTATCTTCAGTTCATTGTTGGCATGGGCAATTTCCTGTTCCGGGCTTGGTTCATCTCCCTCATTAACCATTAAAGGTTCGATCAGATCAAGTGCGCTTCCTTTCGATACATCACCAAAAACATCCGGATAACCATATGCACTTATATAATGATCAAGAAATTCGTTAAAATCTTTTGCTACAAGGCCCCACGACTCAGGGCTTTCTTCATGAAATGCATCCAGTATTTCTGATTCATTTTCATCATCACCGAGATGAATGAAGACCAGGTGTTCACCATCCTTGGTATGACAAAACGGAATGAATGGATACCGGCTTATGTTTTGCGCAGGAATGCCAAAATTCCAGCTTTCCATCTCTCTGTATTGTTTTTCAACTTCTTCCAGGCTGTAAAGGTAATTGGCATTCCATTTTACAGTTTCCAGGCCATTTTCTTGCTTTAGCAAGCCCTTCATCTCCTCGCTGATGATCATGCCGCCATTGGTAAACTCCAGGAATACTTTATATGAGTCCGACAGCTTCAATCCGGTACGTTGTTCAAATGCTGCAATATCTTCTTTGCTTGCCGGGTTGTTAAAGTAACAAGGGGCAGGCCCGTCGCCGATCAGGATATCAAGCCTTGAAATGGTTTTGTGAATATCGTTTTCCATTTTTATTTGTCAGGATAAAACCTCGGAATGTCATTATCATTGGGTACAGGCTTGGGTTTACGCTCAATTTTGGGCCGTTTCCTTTTGATCACAGGTTTTTTCTTCTCTTTTTCAGCAGGGATGCTTTCACTGCGTTCTTTTTCCCATGCATACAGCTCTGCCCTGAACCTTCTGTAACTGTTGTTTAGATTTTCAACCGGGCTTTTATCATCATCATCATCATCATGAGCCCGATGCCTTTTTCTTGCTGTCATAAACCATTTGATAATCTTATAAGCAATATAGAAAAGGCTGAGTATAATGATGAGTCCAAGGACCGCAAGAGTAACAACGGCCATTAATATACTTATAACTGAATAGAAAAGTATGCGAATCGGAGCCCACCATTTATGCATTTTAATGCTTTCAAAGCTGATAACGGCAATTAAGCCCAGGAATAGCAGATTCACCATATTCAGATACCAGAACCCTGTTCCGGATGAAAAAAGTGCACTTATTCCATTTTCAGCATAAAATGAAAATGAATAGTAGTTTACAACGTCTGAACTACTGAAAAGGATGGCAATGAAGAGAAGTAAACTAAGATAAGAAGATGTTCTCAGGGCCCACCATCGTGAACTGAAGTAGTTGTTCCCACCCAGAACCATGAAATAAAAGAATTCAAGTAAAACTCCTATGGACAGAGGAATACGGAAATACCAGGTGTATCCTGTGAAGGAAGTATTCAATCTGTTGCATATCTTCCTATCCCAGGCATAGGCACCTTTTAATCCAAAACGGATAATGGCAGTTAATGTTAAAATGGTAGCCGAAGAGGCTATCAATATCAAGATTAATCTAAGCATAAGACATGGTTTTTATAGCTGATCAAATGTAAGGAAAAAATAGCTTTCAGGCCACAAGCAGTAAAATATGCAATTATAGATATTTGATATTTGATTTATGATTTTTTTTTATTCTCACAATCTCTTTCTATTTCCTCTGAAAAAAAAGTATTCATCGGTCAGAGGGAACCTCAATATAAATTCTTTCATGATGTTTGTGTATATTTATCATGAAAATTTATGTCGGTTTGAATCAATCAAAAAGCAAATCTATGACAACCTTTAGTGCTATTATAGTTAAGTGCCCACACTGCGGCTTGCTAATGTCTGATTATGAGCTTATGTCGTATACAGTTCATAGTGCAGAATATTGGTCGGACGGAAAAACAGGTGCCGGAATACCCAGCATGACCCGAATAGGAATATGTGCGGAATGCAAAGGAGTATTCTGGAAAGATGAAGCAAAATTACCCGGAGAAACCGACTGGGAAGCACAGGAAGGCCTTGCCTCTGTTTTGGATATCCACGACCTTGACTGGAGGTTTGACGACGATCGGGATATCAAGAAAATAGAATTCTATAAGGAGCTTCTTGATCCGAAATACTCAGATAAGGAAGAGAATGAATTCTATGTGAGAACACAAATTTGGTGGTCGATAAATGACCTGGTCAGGAACCTGGCGTCCTGGCGCATCATCCGCAACGCTAAAATGCTGGCTAAAATCCTTAAACATCGAAGGGAAAATAAAAAACTGTTCCATTCTTATAACAAATTATACAATGAAAACCTCGACCGACTGATCTTTCTTCTTATCAAAGGGGCAGATGTGGATTTGCTGTATCTGGCCAATATGTACCGGGAACGGGCTAATTTCAGAAAGGCAAAAGAAATCCTGGAGAAAGTAGAAAAGAAAAGCGGAAGTTGGCGGCAGGTCAAAAGGAAGGTGAGATGCAGGGATCGAAAAGTTTTTAAGTTATAACACGCTAATTATTAAGAATTATAAAAATATATTCTAATTGGTCTTAAGGCTTTAAAAGATATGAGATTTAGGAATTTAGCAGCAATCCTATTCTATATTTTAACGAGTTCGGCTAATGATTGCTATAGCCAGGATTCATTTTTTCAAGCCCTCGCTGATTCTGCCCTCACTTTAACCAGGGAAAGGGTTGCTTATGATCCTGCATATTTTGCAATAAGTTATCCCGGAGGGGATGTTCCTGAAGGGAAGGGTGTTTGCACAGATGTGCTGATTCGGGCATATAGAAAAATGGGTATCGACCTGCAAAAAGAAGTGCATGAGGATATGCTTGCTAATTTTAGTGAGTATCCGCAAAATTGGGGATTGTCGTCTACAGATAAAAATATAGATCATAGAAGAGTTCCAAACCTCATGATATTTTTTAAACGGCATGGAACGGAAAAAACCATAAACCGGGAAGCTTCCAATTATCTTCCGGGTGATATTGTTTGCTGGGACCTGGGAGGAGGCATTACACATATCGGAATCGTAGTAGATCAGAAATCAGAAGATGGAAAACGAAACCTGATTGTACATAATATTGGTTCGGGGCAGGTTCTGGCAGATTTTTTATTTGAATTTAGCATTATTGGCCATTATTCTTACCCAAAGCCTGACCACTAAATTCGCAACCCTGCCAATCATTTTACGTACAAACTATATTACTAACTTTGTATTTTAAATAGTTCAAAATGTATATCAGACATTTATATCTCTTCATTCTGTCTTTTTTTCTGTTTATTCCCGTTTTTCTGACTGCACAGATCAGTGTCAGCAAGATTGATGCATCGTTCAATCCAGGGAATAAGGACGGGATTGTTTACGCATTGCCACGAACGCTCATTCAGGTGGATGTGCTTGTGAAGCAGAAAGAACTTCTGGCAGGTCCGCTCAGGAACTATGCGGAGAAATATCTTGGGATCACCAATTATATATCAGAAAATGCATTTGAATACAGCATTGAAGAAATTAATCTCAGTACTGTTGCAGACGCGGATCCCGATCAATATTATTTTGTGAGCAAGGGAGAAAAGACCTCCAAGGAAGCATGGAAAACGGACATTGTTCTGAATGGGCACGGAATGATTACTTCCTTATCCCCTCGGGGAAATGAAGGGCAACAATCAGGAAACATCAGCAATCGAATGAGTGCTGAAGAGATCACTGAACTTTTCCGCACCTATGCCGACCTTAATATGTACGCCAAAGTAGATACTGTTGTGCGGACGATCAATATCGATACCATTACCATTGAGGACTATACCTTCAAAACAACCATGACAGAAAAACCCCTGGAGGTTAAAGCGAAGGAAGTTGCAGAGATGATCCAAAAGATAAGGGAGGGCCGGTATAACCTCATTACAGGCTATCAGGAAGTAAATTATTCTGAAGGTGCACTTAAATTTATGAATGCAGAATTGCAGGAACTGGAATTGGAGTATCTGAGGCTTTTTACGGGTGCTGCTGTAAGCTCATACCTGACCTATACATTCATTTTTCTGCCTACAGCTGAGAATTCAGGCTCTGCAGTCCCTCTTTTCCGTTTATCACGAAATTCCGGCATCTCCGACGGAGGGGGTGGTGGCGAACAGATAAGCATCATTATTGAGCCTTCCGGGAATACGGCTTCGGTAAGCTCTGATATCACGGGAAAAGGTTTGCGTTACCGCATTCCTGAAGAAGCCCAGGTTAAAGTCCAGTATCGGGGGAATGTTGCTGCTCAAATACGAACAGTTATCGCTCAATTTGGCCGGGTGGCTGCTTTGTCGGCCGATGCTTCAAATGTTGAGTTTGATGGTGAAACGGGAGGACTGAAATCTGTGAAGCTTCAGTCAGAATAATTAATTTTAAAGTGCTTTTCTGATCCTCACGAGTTTTTCAAGGAGTTCTTCAAGCTGATCCATTGGCAGCATATTTTCGCCATCCGATAATGCTTCGGAAGGATTCGGATGCGTTTCTATAAAGAGTCCGTCACTCCCCACCGCAATGGCTGCTTTTCCAATGGTTTCAATCATTTCAGGCCGGCCTCCACTTACCCCTTTTTCCTGGTTGGGTTGTTGCAGCGAATGTGTAATATCTGTAATAACAGGTACACCAAAAGCTTTCATCCATGGAATATTGCGAAAATCAACGATGAGGTCCTGGTAGCCAAACATACTTCCCCGCTCTGTAAGCATTACCTTGTCATTCCCTGATTCCTTAACCTTGTCAATGGCAAATTTCATGGCTTGCGCAGAAACAAACTGACCTTTTTTAATATTTACAGGAATTCCGGTCTTTGCAGCAGCGATCAATAATTCAGTCTGCCTGCACAGAAAGGCCGGAATTTGGAGCATGTCAACAAATTCAGCTGCAATGCCGGCTTCTTCTTCAGTATGTATGTCAGTAATGACAGGCACCGAATATTTCTCTTTAATGCGTTTAAGGATTTTTAGTCCTTCATTGTCCCCGATTCCGGTAAATGAATTCAATTTTGACCGATTGGCCTTGCGATAAGATGCTTTGAAGATAAAAGGAATCTCAAGCCTGTCTGTAATCTCAATGATCTTTTCGGCTATTTCGAATGGGTTCTTATCATTTTCAATGATACAGGGACCGGCTATCAAAAAAAAGTTTCCCGAAGCGGTATGCTTAATATTTGGAATCAGATCAATCATATTGTTTATTTTACCAAAAAGAATATTACAAAGTTACACTAAGATATCATACTAACTCCAAGTACTCCAAGTACTAATATTTGTATTTCCCCTTCCACAATGCCTTCAACCATTTCCTGAGTTCATTTTCCCTGGCATTGTTTCCCGGTTCATAGAATTTCGTCCCTGCGATCTTCTCCGGTAAAAACTCCTGCTCCGTAAAATTATTGTCGTATTCGTGTGCATATTTATATCCTTTACCATAGCCGATGTCTTTCATCAGTTTGCTTGGGGCGTTTCTGATATGCAATGGGACCGGGAGATCGCCTGTTTGGTTTACTTTCTGTTCTGCTTGTTTAATGGCAGCGTAAGAGGCATTGCTTTTTGGCGATGATGCCAGGTATATGGCTGTTTGCGATAGTATGATCCTGCTTTCAGGCCATCCTATTTTATTTACTGCATCGAAGCAGGAATTTGCAAGAAGGAGTGCATTTGGGTTGGCGTTGCCGATGTCTTCAGATGCCAGGATCAGCATCCGCCTGGCAATGAATTTCGGGTCTTCCCCTGCAGCCACCATTCTTGCAAGCCAGTATACAGAAGCATTGGGGTCACTGCCCCGCAATGACTTAATAAAGGCCGAGATCACATCATAATGCATTTCTCCGGCTTTATCGTACATGGCCAGGTTTTCCTGTATTACTTCCGTTGTGCTTTTATTGGTAATTTCAAGTTTTTTCGCCCCCGGCGATGCATTTATGATCAACTCAAGTGCATTAAGCAGTTTTCGGGCATCTCCTCCCGAGATCCTTAGTAATGCATCGGTTTCCAGGATGTTAATCTTAATGCCGTGTTCATCCTCAAGGTATTTCTTTGCTGTATCCGTCAGGTTCAGGAGGTCTTCTTTTTCAAAAGCTTTTAAAATATATACCTGGCATCGCGACAGCAAGGGAGAGATCACCTCAAAAGAAGGATTTTCAGTAGTGGCACCGATCAGGGTGACAATTCCCTTTTCAACAGCTCCCAGCAATGAATCCTGTTGTGATTTGCTGAATCTGTGTATCTCATCAATAAACAGTATGGCGTGATTTGCCGACTGTTGTGCCCTGTAGATAACCTCACGGACATCTTTCACCCCTGAACTAATAGCACTTAAAGTATAGAAAGGCCTGTTAAGTGCAAGCGATATTATATGTGCAAGCGTAGTTTTCCCCACACCAGGAGGGCCCCAGAGAATCATAGAAGGAATATTTCCTGATTCGATGGCTTTGCGCAAGATAGCTCCTTCACCGATCAGGTGGTCCTGTCCCAGGTATTCGTCCAGATTTTGAGGTCGCAATCGTTCCGCGAGAGGTATTTGTGGGCTGTTCATCAATTATTGGTACCTTTGATCAGCCATAAAAGTATAAAAAATACCGCTATGAAACTCCTGCTTATTTATTGCTCCCGATTTGCTTATAAACCCACCTTGAAAGTACTAGAAGATGCTGAGGATGCTGTGGGAGCAGCTTCTTACGAAAATATTCTAACAGCATTTATACAGGCTGAAGCTGAGGATGAAGATGATATGAAAGGAGTGGAGAAGAAATTGGTAAAGAACCTGAAATGGGCAGCGGGAAAAAACAATACCAGGAAGGTGATGCTGCATTCTTTTGCACATTTGTCTGAAAGCAAGGCCAATCCGGAATTTACGGCAGCATTATTTGTGAAGGCAAAAGAAAGAATGGAAAATGCAGACTATGAAACCTTTACCACGCCTTTTGGTTACTTCTTAGACCTTGACATGCAGGCCCCCGGCTATTCACTTGCACGAATTTTTAAAAGCTTCTGAATCTTTGTAAAGTGTCCCGTCACCGGAGTATCCGAATAATCTTTTGGATTTGATCACTTCCTCAATATAATTAGGGACCATCATTTCCCATCCCGGAATATTCTCCTTGATCATTTTCAATACAAAGGGCGAACTGATGTAAAGAAAGTCTTTCTTGACATTCTTTATATCGATGATTTTACGGTTTTCGATGAGGTAGTCATATAGAGGGCGCAATTTTTCGGGTAACTTAATGTTCTCTGATGTGATCAGCTTCCCTGAAGTAGCTTTTTTATCCAGTGAAACTGATGAGAGGGTAGGGTAGACGTAGAATTTAACATTCTCAGGAAATAAGCGTCCCAATGCTTCAAGGATGCCACCTCTAAGATTTGAATAGTATTTTTCATCCAACACATTTAGGAAGGTCGGAATTCCGATCACGATCCGGAGCCTGCCAATTTTAAAGCGTGAGAAGTACCCCACCAGTTTGTAATATTCCCTGAATGTAGAAACCATTACGTGCTGGCCCATGCCATTTAATATATCAACCCTGTCGAGGAAGTCCCTTTCATCAAGCTCACCTTCTCCCATCAGGTTGTTCAGGGTCATCTCGCACACAGCAATGGTATTATCGCGCTGGTAATGCTCATCTTTCTTGAAAATGCTATAGCTGGATTTCAACATATCGAATCCCACGTAGGTGATTGGCCGGAAGCTGCCTCTGAAAGCCAGTACGTTCTTTTTGTACAACATATCAGAAGGTTGCTGTACATCTCCCTTACGGTCGAATATTACGGCACTGGTCATGTCATTTTTAACCAATTGCACGGCAAGAAGCCTGTTGTCGACATAGGAAAGGTCGGGGCCTGTCATCCTAACCATTGTGACCTCAATGCGGTCGCGAGACAAATTGTCGAGCAATGACCGTAAGAAATTATTTGGCTTATCATTGTGATAATAGCAGGCATAGATCAGGTTTACCCCCAATACCCCCAATGTTTGCTGTTGAAGCAGTGCATCATTTTCTTTAAGGTTTACATGAACGATAACCTCATTTGCTTCAGTGCCTGGCCGGTATTGGAATTTTACGCCCATCCATCCATGGGCATCGTTGCTCTTATTGAAATTAATTGTTTCGACTGTATTCGCAAATGAAAAGAATGCTGTTTCCTGGTCGCGTTCCCGTCCAAGGAGGGCCGTTAGTTCTGAGAATTCCGTGTGAAGCATTTTCTGCAACCTTCCCTCAGAAACATACCTCCCTTCACGGTTTTTGTTGTAAAGCTTGTCGCTAAAGGATTTATCGTAGGCAGAAATTGTTTTTGCAACTGTTCCGGAAGCTCCTCCTGCCTGGAAAAAATGCCTGGCCACTTCCTGTCCGGCCCCAATCTCTGCAAAACTGCCATAAATGAGTTGGTTTAGGTTGATTTGAAGGGCTTTCCTATTTGTGCTGAGTATCTCTCTTTCCATACGTGCCATATCAACAAATATACTGCTTTTAAGTTCAAACTATTGCCCTTATGGATTATGAATTATGGATTATGGATTATGGATTATCCTCTTTCGTTAAAAC
>CAZASJ010000105.1:0-9697 GCA_964487735.1 uncultured Bacteroidales bacterium
AGGCCCTTTTTTCCCGCAAATTCACAAAGCCGGCCCCAGGCTGGACCTACATTATTATAATCGCCAATGGCCTGGATGTAGACTACTTTCATGTCATCCATATGCCTGATCTCAGGTTTTAAAGTCATATCTGTTTCTTTTAGGTTGAACAATAATTGCTTATCAATCCTTTTTAATACACAATTATTCTCCCTGAATTCTTTTGGTGATACCCCAAAACTGCTTTTAAAGGCCTTCGTAAGTGATGAGGGTGTTTCATAGCCGATCTCATAAGCAATGCCTGCAATTGAACGATCCGTAAACTGAAGAAGGTTCGCAGCCATCTGCAAGCGCTGCCTGATAATGTATGACCCAAGCGATTCATTCAGGTGGGCTCGCATAATCCGGTGAAAATGATAAACAGAAAAACAGGATACACCAGCTAGCATGGCAAGATCAAGTTTTTCATCAAGGTGTTCATCAATGTATAAAAGCACCCTGTTTATCCTTTCCCGATAATCATGTAGAATTTTTGATTGTGGCATATCATAAAGGATTTGTACAAAAGTATACCCTGATTCCCGGCATGTCTTTTCCTATCTTGCTGACTTCTCATTTTACCCAAATTTACAGAAGAATGATCAATAATAACTGCTATTCTATTTGATTTCACTCCAGTTTCGAAAATTAGCACGAAATTTGCATACAAAACAGACGTTGGTTTAAGTTATCTATATATGATTGCTCAGAAAAAAACATACTTCATCCTTATTTTCTTATCCACTTTTTTGATGAATGCCGGTGCATTTGGACAAGATCAACAGCATGCGGATTCATTAATTTTAGCTAAAACAGAGGTATTCCTAAACGACAGGATGATAGCCGACACCCATGAGTTGGGGTTTGTGATCTGGAAAGATTCACCGGTTCTGACAATGCTCGACAGTCTTTCCATGTTAAAATATTATGGAGATTGGGGCTTTATCACAGATATTGACAGTTTAAACATTTATGGGTTTAGCCCGGATGAGATCCCTTCTTATCCTGATTCTGTGCTGGCGGCAAGAATTGATTCCCTTAACAGGGAAACCACCATTGACCTGGCCTTCAATCAACAGGTTAAAAATTATATCCATCTTTATGCAAACAAGAAAAGGGAGCTAACCTCCAGGATACTTGGGCTGGCCGAGATCTATTTCCCCCTGTTTGAAGAGCAACTTGATCGTTTCGATATCCCCCTGGAGATGAAATACCTGGCAGTTGTTGAATCTGCCCTGAACCCGACTGCCGGATCACATGCCGGCGCCAAAGGCTTATGGCAATTCATGTATGGTACAGGTAAGGTTTACGGATTAAATGTGACCTCACTCATTGACGAACGCTTTGATCCTTACGAGGCCACCATTGCAGCCTGTGAGCATATGAACGATCTGTACGATATTTATGGTGATTGGTCGCTGGTAATGGCTGCCTACAATTCAGGTGCAGGCAATGTCAACAAAGCCATCCGACGTTCAGGGGGTGTACGCAGCTATTGGGCCATCTGGCCCTTCCTGCCAAGAGAAACACGTGGTTATGTACCTGCCTTTATCGCTGTTTATTATACCATGAGCTTTGCCACAGAGCATAATATTTACCCTGTGCATCCGGGCATACTTCATTATGAGATCGACACCGTAAGGGTACATGATGTGCTTTCGCTCGATCAGGTAAGTGAAATGCTCGATATCCCAATGGATCAGTTGAAACTACTCAATCCACTGTACAAAAAAGGGATCATTCCTTATGAAAAAGGAAGTCGTTTTTTCCTCAGGCTTCCAAAAGCATCTGTAGGAGATTTCATCAACAATGAGCAGGATTTGTATGCTTACAAGACCCGTGCAGGAACTGAAAAAGACAAGCTGCTTGCTGAAATCAAAAAGGCACAAGAGCGCACCATACATGTTGTAAGAAGCGGAGACAACCTTGGATCAATTGCCAAAAGGTATCATGTATATGTAAACCAGATCAAAGCCTGGAATAGCCTCCGCAGTTCAACCATTTATCCGGGCCAGAGATTGGTGGTGTATCCATCTGCCCGCTATAATCCGCAGGCAGCACCTTCAACACCAACAGCGAGCAAAACACCTGTTCCGGGAGGTACACATACTGTTAAGAGCGGAGAGAACCTCGGGCTGATCGCAAACAAATATGGCTGTACGGTTTCACAGATCAAAGCCTGGAACAACTTATCAAAAAGCACTATACAGCCCGGCCAGAAACTGATCGTCAGCAACACTAGCCCGAGTGTGAAAATAGATAAAAACGCAGAATATATTTATCATACCGTAAAAACAGGCGACACACTTTGGGATATTGCCAAAATGTACGATGGAGTCACGGTTACACAAATTAAGGAACTCAATAATATCAGCAATGCCAGGCGCTTAAAGCCGGGCGATAAGATCAGGATCTCGGTTAAACCTTCATCCTGATGCATCATGACATTATAAAAACCAATATTATGGACCTTAAATATATCAAGCAACTGAAATGGTGGATGTCTGTATCCATTCTTTCTCTATTCCTTATGGCCTCCTGTGATAGCGGCCCTGATTATGAGCGCTCAACAGGAAAGACCAATGAGATTCTTGTAGTTACCAATTCAAAAAGCATGTGGGAGGGAGAGATTGGCGCCCCCATTAAACGTTTTTTTGAAGAGCCTCTTCCCGGCTTGCCCCAACCGGAACCCAGATTCAAGCTATTCAATGTTGCCGAAAAAGACTTTAACAAGGTATTCAAGTCTATGCACAACATCCTTGTGGTGGATATCAACCCTGCATTTGAAGAACCTTTGGTTGAAACCCGAACAGATCATTGGTCACAGCCACAGCGCCTGATTAAGATCACAGCTCCGGATGCTGAATCGTTTTACGAGGTTTTTGAAACACATAAATCTGCTTTTCTCAAAGCATACAATGAATTGGAAATTGAACGCACCAATACGCAGCTTAAGATGGCTCGAAGTGTTCAGCTTGCCAATATCCTGCAAGAGAAGTTTGGTTTCAGTATGCAGCTCCCCAGTGGTTTTGTGGTAGCGGCCCAAAGCCATGACTTCATGTGGCTGCGCCAATCCATGCACAAAGTAAAACAGGATGTAGAAATCGGCATCATGATTTGTACCGAACCCTATATAGATACCTCTTCTTTTAATCCTGAGCATATTCTGAATCTCCGGGATTCACTTTCCTCAAAATTTATCCCGGGCCCCAGCGAAGGCTCCTATATGATCTTATCCAGGGGATTTGTAGAGCCCATTTTTACGACAGTCGACGATTTTGTTACAGGTTTTGCCATTGAAACCCGTGGTTTATGGATGGTGGAAAACGATTTCATGGGTGGACCATTTATCAGCTACACTTTTGTCGACCCCCAGTTGGAAAGAGTGATCACTGTTGATGCCTATGTATACAATCCCGGCGACCTGAAAAGGAATTTCATCAGGCAAATGGAAGCCATCTTCCACACCATTGATTTTAAAACTGAATAAAGATTTTTATTCGGTAAGGATTATTCCTTCACATAAACAGAAGTAAGCGTACCGTGTATCACATCGCTGGTGTATACGATATCCCCGCTTACATATTTGCCAAGTTCAATGGCTGCTCCCTGGTATTCCTCCTCAAAGCGTAAGCTGACCATATTGTTTTCTTTATTGAACGACCAATATGCATCTGAGTTGAATCCATCGATTTTCAGAGACATGGTATGGTCTTCATTTAAAATGAAGGTTGTTGTTTTTGCTGAGGCAATGGCTTTTTCAATGCTTGCCAGTTGTGATGGCGAGGCTTTGGTAGAATCAATTGATACACTCACACTTTCAGTAGTCCAGGTGCCAATCAGCTTTTCCTCTGTTGATCCGCAGGATGCGATCAAAAGGCCGGTAAATATGATGATTGCTAAAAATGAGGCAATGCGGATATTTTTCATAGAGAATGTTGGTTTACACGAGCAAAAGTACAAAATCAATGCTGATCCTGCACATACAAATATTTAACTATTTTCACCCGGTGTTAATCCAGGTCGAAAAGATCCAGTTCGTGAATAAAGTCACGCTTCAGGATGGTTTTTCTTTTCTTCGATTGTGCTTTTTTAGCAGCATGTTCAAGAATGGCCTTCAGCCTGGCTTCAGCAGCTTCGTATGAGCTTGCGCTGATTTTCATATCCATTGAGTTCGCCAGTGACTTCACGCCTGTTTTATTGATCAAAGACATGTTTGGATGTTTAAGGTTACATGACAAATATAATAATAAATTGGGTTCCGCTTACCAGGTACCGGATACCGGGGAGTTTTGAGATTATAGTTATTTCAAAGTTCAAAGTTCATAGCTCATAGTTCAAAGTTCATAGTTCATAAGCTTCACTCTGTGATATCGGAACATAAATACTAAAATGGCTTAATTGCTTGCCCCTCTATGATTTGTACTTAGCCATGTAATTTGCGGTTTTAGACTACAAATGATCATTTACAATGATATCCAACAATGGCTCGACTCCCACGACAATTCAATCATAAACATAGGTAAGAAGGGAATGTTTTCAACTGGCTTACTTCACCTCCAGCAATGCATCTGTTTCAACAGTTAGCGTGCCTCCCTGATCCGTTAAGGTGCCATGTACGCTAAGGCCGCTATTGTTGTTGATGGTTAATATTTTTCCCGGATAAAGAATTAGGGCGGCAGATTTGGCCGGGCTTGTTTTTGGCAGATCAACAGTTACTGTTCCATCAATATTCACTTCAACTGCTGAACCGGGTGATCCGTTATCCCAGCTGGATGCCGCTCCTGCGGGGGGATTCCCCTCACTCCAGTTGCCTGTTCCTGTCCAGGTGGTGGTGGTAATCATATTTTGAAAGAGCCCGTTGGTTTTCGGAGAGCCCCGGTCGGCTGTGGCTGTGGCATATCCTGCTTCACAGGCATAGGCAGTGATCCACTTCGAGCCCACATTATTATCTTCCCCCGGCAGTCCGGTATAGGTCATTGAAGCTCCTGTAGGATCAGGCCAGTTTGGGCCACCGTCCCACTCAAGTCTGTCGATCTCCACAGCCGTAGCAGATGTTAGAATGATCTCATCGTCGGCATTGCCCAGATTGAAAGCAGAGCCATAAGCATAATCAACAGGCACCCCCCCATTGATGCCGGTATTGGTAATGCGGCCCAACACCAGAAAGCTTCCTGCTAAAATATTGAGCCCTCCGACTTTATTTATAGTATGGCTTTCGCTACCCAAATCGCTAATGACCCAGCCATTGATGTTAATGGCAGAAGCTGTGGTATTATACAACTCGAACCATTCTCCATTGGCATCAGTTACATCGTTAGGGTTCTGCATCACTTCAGTAATGATAATATCACCAGGGGCAGCGGCAGAAGGAGCAGGGTTGGTGGTCGCATCTGCGGGTACACCATTTGAATAATCAAGAGCACCATCAAGCGACCAGGCCCTATAAAAATATTGGGTCGATGGTGTGAGTCCTGTATGGCTGGTGGAAGTGGCAGATCCGTTAAAAATAACTGTCCCGCCTCCACTAATAGGACTACTTACACTATAAGCATTGCCGTTGATGGGTATACCGAAGGTATTGCTTGTATTATAGGCTATCATCACATCATCGACATCGCCATTTTGAGCCCAGCTCAGGTCAATCTGAACAGAGGAAAACGCTGTAGCAATAAAATTTGAAGGACAGTTGAGGCAAAAGGTTTGATTATTATTGAGGCTGCCTATGGTACTGATGGCCGGATCTTCCCAGTTAAAGTCAGAATATTGTGCCCCATTTCCTGACAATTGCAATGATGTACCAATCGGTGTTGAGGAGCCCTGAGATACCCCGATATCAATTGAGGTCAGGCCGTTTGCCGGGCCATCAGTAGCTGTAAAGACGCCTTCATAACTTAAAAACTGACCACTGATCACCGTTCCCTGATAAACCAAAACAAGACCGTCCGGATTGCCATTTTCTATTATGCCGGGGTACCAATAATAAAAGTTAAAATTCCCTTCAGTATCACCTGGCGTAAAGGTTCCCAGGTCTTCGTTATCATAGTAGGTTCCATCATGACCTGTATACAGGTAAACTTCAAAATCGGAGAGCGTATATCCGGAGGCATTTTCAATGACGATTTCCACGACTTCATCCACATCTGTGCTGACATTGTCGTAATGTATTTCATTGATCCAGGCATTTTGTCCAAGCAGACAACTACCTAATAGGAAAAAACTTACAAGGAGCAGTGAGGTTTTCATTCCGGGAAGTGCTTTTTAGGTTATGAGTTTTTTTTAGACCGACAGGCATCGTATATCCATCAATATCAATAGTCCCATGCAAAATAAATACTTTTCCGGAAAATATGGGTCAATAAATGTGTTAAATTATAAACAACAAAGGGTCAGGTAGCATAATTGATTGGGAAGCTATCAATCTGTGACGGGTAGTGAAGGTGATACCATTGGGAAGGCATGATTGGGCATAGAGCATTTGAGACATCCACATTGCCATGATGAATCATAGAAGGGAAATTGTTTTTATTCTTATTCCTTGTTCTTTATTCCTTGTTCCTCTGTTCTTTATTCCCTGAAAGGGCTGTATTCTAATCTTCTATACAGCTAAGATACGAAAATTAGTGTGGGTACATAAGGGAAGCGCCAGTCGATGGGGGTCCTTCTCCCTTCGGTTTTCCTCTCTCCTTCGCCCTTCAGGCTTCGGAGAGCGAAGCAGGATGACCAGTAGGTATCTATTAGGATTAGAGTAAATGGTACATGAAAAATGTAGAATGGACAATGTAATCACTTCAACATTCCTTGTTCCATGTTCGATATTCATTATTCTTTAATCAAACACCTTTGCATAGGATTTAAGGCAGGGTTCCCCCACCACTCCCCGGTGACAGACCACTTCCCTGATCATTTCTTTTGCGGGGGGGAGGGAGAGGTTTTCTTTTTCATCTTCCACCCCAGGCCGTTGACCCGGGTTTACAAACATTCAACCCCTACGGGGTCAGTTTCAAAAGATTGAGTATTGTAAATTGTAAAAACAGAATTGTAAACCACATCGGAAAAGTAAGGGAGAGGGGGAGGCTTAAAATTTCAAAGCCAATGTTACCCCATCTCGAGAGGTCTGTATTTTCAGGGCATATTTCTCTGAATTGTTCAGTTTCACCCCTGCCTTTTTGATGTGTGACGATGCTACTGCTATAAAGACAAACCCTACAGTGGCAATACCAGTACCAATATAGACACCTGTAAGATCATTATGTATATTGCTATCATCTTTATGTAAATCGGCGGTTGCAACTGCGACCAGACCACCGGCTAACATTAATCCAAACCCGATATAATAATTTTTCGATGCTAACTTAAACTCATCCCCTGCGGTGCGTTGTTCTTTTGGGATTTTCTGTGCTGTGGAGGTGACTGCTATTAAGACTAGCAAAATAATAGTAATTGTTTTCATCTTAACAAAGGTTATTATTGTAAATATAAGAATATATATTCATCCTGATGTTAATTCTCAATATCCAAAGTAAAACATATCCTCAATAATTAAGAAATGCAAACATGGGATGAGCGTTCTGTCTAGCATGCCTGAGGAGATAAATGGGACATATGAAATGGTAAATGGACCATAAAGTTACTTCCCTGTTCTTATTCCTTGCTTTGTCCTCCGAAGCCTATCCACTTTCGCTAAAGCTTCAGTGGACGCAGGGCGAAGGAGGGTTCCTCTGCTTTGCCCGCCGAAACGAAGTGAAGGAGGGTTCTATATTCAAAAAAGAAGGCCGCATTGAGCGGCCTCTTTTTTGTAGCCCCGACAAGAATCGAACTTGTATCTAAAGTTTAGGAAACTTCTATTCTATCCATTGAACTACGGGGCCCTATCAAAGATTGTCGATTGTCGATTGTCGATTGTCGATTGTCGATTGTCGATTAGACGATTTTCGATGTAATTGACAATTTTTGATTTTGTGGGTGCAAAATTACGAATTATAATAAAACTCGCAAATACCAGTAACCAGCAGCCAGAAACCAATTACTAGTCGCTAGTTGCTGGTAGCTGGTTCTTTACCTACTAAGGTATGTGCTAAATTAAGCCTTTAGCGTGTTTTTCTCCAATAACCTTCAGCATGTCTTCGGTCATTTCGGGAAGCCTGAACTTAGGATCCCAGCCCCACTCGGCACGTGCTGCGCTGTCGTCCATATTGTTTGGCCAGGTGTCGGCAATCGCTTTCTTGGCAGCACTGATATCGTATTCCATCACAAAGTCGGGAATGTGTTTCTTCACCTCTGCGGCAATGATCTCCGGATCAAAGCTCATGGCTGATACGTTGAAAGCATTGCGGTGGATCAACTTTGAAGGATCAGCTTCCATCAGGTCAATGGCGGCATCCAGTGCATCAGGCATGTACATCATATCCAGGAAAGTACCTGCTGGCAATGGGCAGGTAAACTTTTTGGTTTTGATGGCTTCGTAAAATATCTCAACAGCATAATCAGTGGTTCCGCCACCGGGAAGGGTAACGTTGGAAATAATCCCGGGATAACGCAGTCCGCGGGTATCTACACCAAAACGCTTGTGGTAATAATCGCTCAGCAGCTCACCGGCTACCTTGGTCACACCATACATAGTTGTCGGACGCTGAATGGTATCCTGTGGGGTATCATCCAGTGGGGTGGTCGGGCCAAAAGCACCGATCGAGCTTGGAAAGAACACTGCACATCCGTGCTCACGGGCTACTTCCAACACATTATAAACACCATTCACACCAACGTTCCATGCGGCCTGAGGTCTTTCTTCAGCAACAGCTGAAAGCAGGGCTGCAAGATTATAAATGGTATCGATCTTGTATTTCTTCACTACCTCCACAATACGCTCCGGCATAGTGGCATCAACCATTTCCAGTGGTCCTGAATCCACAACGTCTTGTGTGGGCATGGTGGAGCGGTAACCCGCAACTACATTGTTAGCGCCATAAATGGAGCGTAGGCGCATGGCCAGTTCGGAGCCTATTTGTCCGGCTGTTCCGATGATCAGAATGTTTTTCATATTCAATGGTTTATTGTTTTGTTATTTTTTTAACACTGTAAGGGAAGGCAAAAATAAACAATTTATTTAATGGCTCAAATCTTTGTGCATTCGGGGGCGGGGGACGGGGGACGAGGGACGGGGAATCCGAAATATTTTACGTTATATGGTGTGACATTTTTGATATTTGGGTACTAATAGGTATGAGCAATTATAAAGAACTTGAGGTTTGGCAAGCATCCAGGCTACTTGCAATAGAAGTATATAAGCTTACTGATCAAGGATTGTTTATGAAAGACTATGCATTGCGTGATCAAATAAGAAGAGCTGCCATTAGTATACCATCAAATATTGCTGAGGGAGATGAGTCGGGATTTAACAAACTTGGGATCCGATATTTCTATACTGCCAAAGCTTCATTGGCAGAACTTAAAACACAACTAGACATTGCCCATGCAACCCAGCACTTGAAAGATGAAGACTATGAGTTTCTGTCAAAAAGGATTATCTCAATCTCAAAACGACTAAGAAGGCTTATACAGTATAGATTATCCAAATAGAATCCCCGTCCCCGTCCCCGTCCCCGTCCCCCGTCCCCCCCCCCCCCGCCCCCGCACACCTAAAACATAAATATATATACTTAAACTATACCCGAACAAA
>CAZASJ010000106.1:0-9674 GCA_964487735.1 uncultured Bacteroidales bacterium
GCAGCATATTGTGATATATCCACCAATTCATCCGGTGTATAATCTTCGAAATGATAATAATTTCTGAAACGGGATTTGAGTCCCGGGTTGGAATTGATAAAAGCATTCATTTCCTTGGGATAACCGGCAACCATAATGGCAATATCACCGGGGCCATCACTCATTTCTGTAATGAGGGCAGCTACTGCCTCCGGTCCAAAATCGTTGGGAGAGCCATCCTTAAAAAGCATATAGGCTTCATCAATAAAGAGGATTCCTCCCCTGGCCTTTTCAATCGCTGCCTTTGTTTCTGTTCCTGATTGCCTGACATAACCAGATATAAGATCATTGCTTTCCACTGTATGTACATGTCCCTTGGATAAGAGCCCTATGGAATGATAAATCTTTCCAAGTAATTTAGCTACAGTTGTTTTCCCGGTTCCTGGATTTCCTGTAAATACACTGTGTAGACTTATATCTCCCTCATCCTTAATGCCTTTTTCCTCCCTGTATTGCAGGTAGATCATATAGTCGACATACTCACGTACCTTTTTCTTGATATCGTTCAACCCAACGAGGCTGTCCAATTCAGACAATATTTCTTCCAGAGGCCGGTCATCTATGGTCAAACTTACGTCCTCTTTTGCATTTTCAGAAGGTTCGATGCTATTGGTATTATCTTCGGCCTTTTCCTCATTTGCAACAGTTTTGAGATTGGCCTTACCGTAAAATTCAGACACATCGTCATTGGTAAGCGCCTCGTAATCAGAGATCCTGGGGATGTCTTTTTCTCCAATGCTAAAGGGGATCATTGCCACGACCTGATCCATGAAGACCACTTCAACACGATAATTATCATAAATCCATGTTCCGGCATTTACACTCCCCCAGCCTGAACTGATTGTAAAGATTTCACCGGGGCCAAGGTTGGGCGTAATATATCCAAGGTTATCGGCCACGCCCACCAGCATACCCGTATCATCGAAAAACTTGAAGAACAATTCACATAGCCACTCTTCAGGAAGATTGTTCAACAGTTTTATTTCCGCCATTACATAGCGTGTATTCTCCTTCGAGAATTGCTTTAGGTAAACGCGTGCATCTTCTTCAATATCACCTTTTGGCGATTCATAGGTCCGCAAGGAAGAGACGTTGAAATACGGATTGGATTCGGAACTAACTTTTCCGGCACTTTCGATGTGAAATTTTGCTTCACCGATCAAGTCTCCATCTACAGAAACTTCCCAAATATAATCTCCCTTTTTCCAGAATTTCCCATACTCATCATTGCCCCATCCAAAATCATAAAGGACCTCGTTATCATCTTTAGAAACAGTGTATTTTTTTTCTTCACTGCATAATTCTTTCAACTTTTTATCCCCCTCCAATGAAAATGCTTTATAGGAAATGGCAATATCCCAGTCCTTTTCGTCAAAGCGCTTATTATAGAATTCGATAGCCACACTGAGGTAACTGATTTCTTTTTCTTCGAAAACGCGACGGAATTTACGTTGAGAATTCATAACCCTGTCCCAGGCAAAGGTTCTGACGCTCTTAACTTTATAATTTTTGTCTGCTTTGTTGAATATCATGATAAAATGAAGATAAATGATTCTTGATTTGGCTTTTTCATTGATGCAACTCAAAAATAGAAAATAATCAGACACGAAAAATGATCCCGTAACAAATATTGATTATGAATTATGAATTATGGATAATTACTGTCCGGGGAAAAATTTACAGACAAGAATTCAGAAGCCAGTATTCAGAAGTCAGAAGGGTGTAAGTCAGGATGAGGCATAAATATCTGCCTATTTCTTTTTCGGCAGGATCATAAAGCATGGCGTTAAGAATTTTTGAAGCCTTGAAGAAAATTTAGCCATGCTTTATGGTTTTATATCGATTATTCGGGATAAAAATCCATTCGAAAAAGTAAAAACCCAGGAAGGAAGAATGAAGATTGGCTTCGCCAAGCTCCGTTTCACTCCGGTTGAGCGATAGAAGATTGAAGAAGTACCCGGTACCCGGCACCTACCTTATAAACAAAAGCTCCCTATACTTTGGCAATGGCCACAGCTCATCATCCACCAAAAGCTCAAGTTTATCTACATGGCTTCGGATGGTCTCAAAATATGGCATCACGTTTTTATGATATGCTTCAGCAGCCTCCTTGAAATTTTCCAGTCTGTTGGCTATTTTGCGTTCATTCAGCATGGCATCAACCTGAAGCTTTACTTCGGAAATATGTTCAGATATTTCCTTAATGGTTTGCACCTGAAGCCGCGACAACTTCACATAAGTCTTGGAGTCAAGCACTTCCGCCAGGCCTTTGGCATTTTCAATAAGTGTATTCTGATAGCGTACAGCAATCGGTATGATGTGATTTTTGGCAAGATCACCTACCACTCGTGATTCGATCTGGATCTTTTTTACATAGTTCTCCAGCTTGATATCATACCTGGCTTCCAGTTCCCTTTTATTGAGAACCTTATTTGATTCAAACAACTTAATGGTTTGTTTTGAAACATAGGCTTGCAATGCCTCAGGTGTTGACCGCAGGTTGGATAATCCACGTTTTTCTGCTTCTTCTATCCATTCCTGTCCATAAGAATTCCCTTCAAAACGAATCCTTTTTGACTCTTTTATATATTTTTTGATCACCTGGTAAAGTGCTTCACTCTTCGATTTCTTTTCCTTAATCAGCGCATCCACATCTTTTTTGAATTGCTTCAGTTGGTCTGCCATAATAAGGTTAAGTGCAGTCATGGCATTAGAGCAGGTATCAGCGGAGCCTACGGCCCTAAATTCAAACTTATTTCCGGTAAAGGCAAAGGGTGAGGTACGGTTTCTGTCGGTATTATCAGCCAGGATTTCAGGAATTTTAGGAATATTAAGATTCATCTCCGCCTGAATACCGGAGGCAATCTTTCCATTCACTTTGCTTTTCTCGATTTCATCAAGAATACTGCTCAGATAAGTACCAATAAAAACAGAAATGATCGCCGGTGGTGCTTCATGTGCTCCCAGTCGGAGATCATTTCCGGCAGATGCTATGCTTGCCCTCAAAAGGTCGGAGTGTTTATCAAGGGCCATCAGAACATTTACAAGAAATGTGATGAAACGCAGGTTTGATTTGGCATCCTTGCCGGGGGTCAGTAGATTCACGCCGGTATCTGTTGCCAGCGACCAGTTGTTATGCTTTCCTGAGCCATTTACACGGGCATAGGGCTTTTCATGAAGCAGAACAGTGAGGTCATGATTCTTAGCTACCTTTTGCATAATGTGCATCAGCAATTGATTGTGATCTACCGCCAGATTCGTTTCCTCATAAACCGGAGCACACTCAAATTGGTTCGGTGCAACTTCATTGTGCCTTGTCTTAAGTGGAATACCAAGACGATAACATTCGTATTCAAACTCCTTCATAAACTCTTTTGCCCTTGGCGCAATGCTTCCGAAATAATGGTCGGAGAGCTGCTGATCCTTGGCTGAGGCATGTCCGAATACTGTTCTGCCGGTAAGCAACAGGTCGGGTCTTGCCATATAAAGAGCTGTATCTACCAAAAAATATTCCTGTTCCCAACCCAGGGTAGGAAATACTTTTGAAACCTCCTTATCAAAGTATTGACAAACAGCCGTTGCGGCCTTATCGATGGCTTCTATGGCACTGAGCAATGGTGTTTTATAATCCAGTGCTTCTCCTGTATAGGATACAAATACTGTGGGAATGCAAAGCGTATTGTCCATAATAAAAGCAGCACTGGTAGGATCCCAAGCTGTATATCCCCTGGCCTCAAATGTGTTTCTGATACCACCACTCGGGAAACTGGATGCATCCGGCTCCTGTTGTATCAATTGTCCTCCCTGAAAATTTTCTATGGCACCTCCCCCATCCATTGGGTTGATAAAAGCATCATGCTTTTCCGCTGTGGCTCCTGTAAGGGGATGGAACCAATGCGTATAATGTGTAGCTCCCTTGCTCATGGCCCATGCCTTGAGCGAAGCAGCAATCTGGTCAGCCATGCTGCGATCGATCTTTTCACCACTCTTAATGGAACGCAATACCTGCTTATACGCATCTCCCGGCAGGAATTCCTGCATGGAAATATGGTTGAAGGTTTGCTCCCCAAAATAATCAGATATTTTTCCAGAAGGAAGGTTGAAAAGGTTCGGTTTTCTATTGAGGGTGGCCTCAAGTGCCTTGAAGCGTATATTTTCCATAATTTAATTTATTATTGATGGGCAATGATTTCTGGATACTAGATACTAGATACTGGATACTGGATACTTTGTTCTCCGAAGCATTAGCGTTAAGGAGTACTGGATCAAGTATATCAAATGCGAAAGTATATAAAAAACAGGATATGTAAGGGAAGATTTTTTACTTTTTACTAACAATAACCAAGCCCGTGAACATCAGAAAGCCATTGAGCAGTAAAAGCTCAAATCCAAGGTCATACCCCCAAAATATGCGGGTATCATAAACACTTAGTGCGTAACATAGAGCAGGCGCAACAATGGCAATCAGGGGAATAAATTTATCATTGACACTGCGTCTGGTAAAAAGCCCAAATGCAAACATCCCCAACAGGGGCCCGTATGTATATCCGGCAATGGTAAACAAACTGGAAATAACTGACTGATCATTGATCGCATTGAAAACCACTATGACCAGAACAATGACAATAGAAATTCCAATATGCACGCGGTAGCGGATGTGTGTTTTCTTTTTCTCACTGAGTTTTTCACGTTTCTGAATCCCGAGTATATCAATGGAAAAAGAAGTCGTTAATGCCGTAAGGGCACTGTCGGCACTTGAATAAGCAGCTGCGATCAGCCCTATGATGAAGGTTATTCCGGCAACAGGTCCTAAATATTGCAATGCAATAGTGGGAAACAGCTCATCCGTAGTCCCCAATACCGGGAAACCATTTGTTTTACTTGCAAAGATCCACAAAACAGCACCAAGGCAAAGAAACAGGAGGTTAACAGGAACAAGGGCATAGCTCAGCCAATAAATATTCTTTTTGGCATCTTTCAGGTTCTTACAGCTGAGGTTCTTCTGCATCATATCCTGGTCAAGGCCGGTCATTACAATGGCGATGAACATCCCCGCCAGGAAGTCCTTTACCATAAAATGCTTATCCTGCCAATCACTGATAAACATCCTGCTAAAGTCACTACTGCGAATTTCGGATACCAATCCACCGAATGACAACCCCATTTCATTACTGACAATAATCATAGTTAACACAACTGCAATCAGCATAAAAGTTGTTTGCAGGGTATCGGTCCACACAATGGTTTTAATGCCACCTCTAAACGTATATAGCATGATCAGGGTCATGAACAATGCAACTGTTGCCCAGAATGGGATGCCCCAATCGTTAAAAACGAATTGCTGAAGCACCATTACCACCAAAAACATTCTGAATGATGCTCCTATGATTCTTGATATCAGAAAGAATACAGCTCCGGTCTTGTATGACCAAAAGCCAAGTCTCTGTTCAAGATAAGTATAAATGGAAGTGAGATTCAATTTATAATAAAGCGGCAGCAGCACATTGGCGATCACGAAATAACCCAGCAGGTACCCCAGCACAATTACCATATAGGAAAATTGCGTATTGCTCACATCACCCGGGATGGAAATAAAGGTTACACCACTCAGTGAAGCACCAACCATTCCATATGCCACAACATACCAGGGCGATTTCCTGTTTCCAAGCATGAAGGTCTCATTGTCCGACTTCCGGGAAGTGATAAAGCTGATGGCAAAGAGCATTAGCGTATATGCAGCGAAGGCGGTAAAAATGAGGGCTGGAGACAAAGATTTGAGTTTTGAGTTTTGAGTTAACTTATTGCAAAGATATTCAAGATTTAATTAAGGTTGAAAGCAATGAGCAAATATACAAAACCCTGAAACCACCGAGTCATTGGGGCAAGGACTGGAATGAAGGTGCCGGGTACCGGGAAAAGTAAAATATTGATTGTAGAAGGCGAAGGAGATAGCAGATTGAAAATAGAAGACTTAAGAAGTTTTTGAAAAGGATAAAAACAACTCAAAATTTGTCTGCGAATGCAGCCAAAGAGTCGAATCGCTCATCCCAAACATCATTATTTGCCGGATTCAGGTCTGAATTGATATAGATGCGAAGCATACCCAGTCTGCGACCGAATTCCATATCGTGCAGCCCGTCACCAACAATGACTGATTTGCTGAATTCAATTTCCGAAAAGTCTTTTTGGGCCTGCAGTCCCATGCCGGTATTGGGTTTGCGGAAGGGATGGTCATCTCTTTCAAGATGAGGGCTGTGATAGATCTTATTGATGCGACCGCCTGCTTTCTGAATTCCTGCCACCATAACATCATGCACGATGCGAAGGTCTTCTTCACTCATCAGTTCCTTGCCTATCCCCTGCTGGTTGGTAACAATGACAATAATACCAAAGATCTTTGACAATTTAGCCATCGCCTCCGGCACCCCATCAATAAAGCGAAACTCTTCAGGATCTTTTACATAATCCTCTATGAGTCGTTCATTGATCACCCCATCCCTGTCTAGGAATAAGGTCCATTCTTTATTTATTGAGAAATCCTTCAAATGCATCTGCAGCTTCTTCATAATCTTCCGGGATACCAATATCCAGGAAATAACTAAAACAACGAACGCCGTACATCTCCTGTTTCGTGTAATATTTCTCGAAATAATCCTTCTCAAGGCTAAATTTGTCCGGCAAATCGAGTTCAAGAAAGGTTTTTCTTGTTATCAAATAAGTGCCTCCATTGATAAAACCCATCCCCGACTCCTTCCCTTTCTCCGTAAAAGCTTCTATCCTGTTCTGAACATTTATTTCGACTTTTCCATAACGCGACACATCTCCCACCTTACGCAATGTGATGCAAATATCTGCCTCTTTTGCCCGGTGAAAGTTGGCAAGCTTCCATAAGTTTACATCAAAATAAGTATCACCATTGATAACATATGCAGAATAGCCATTCACATATTCCATGGCTTTTTTTACTGCCCCGCCAGTGCCCAATGGTTCTTCCTCTACAGAATAAATTATATCAATCTCATTGTGGCGATTGCCGAAATATGATTCAATAACCTCGTGTTTATAACCTGTAGCCATGATCACTCTCGACACACCCCATTTATCCAGGTAATGCAAAAGGTACTCCAAAAACGGCTTATCATGAACAGGAGCCATCGGTTTGGGAATGTCATCTCCAATAACTTCCTTGAGCCTCGTACCAAAACCTCCCGCCAAAATGATTGCTTCTTTTATCAAGGTATGTAGATGTTTGTTTGGTGTAAATGTAATTCATTTTTATTTTGCCTGCCAAATATTATGTTGGTTCGTGGGACGAGGAACCAAAGGATTATGGATTATGGATTATGGATTATCCTCTTTCGTTAAAACTACAGAGGAGGCACTGGATTATCCTCTTTCGTTAAAACTACAGAGGAGGCACTGGATTATGGATTGATAAGCAGGTATCCAGCATCCACTTTGTTCACCGAAGCATCCAGCATCTCGTATCCCAAATTAAGTACCAGGAGGCGGATTCTAATCCTTATTACCCACCCCAGCCCTCCCTACGAGTAGGGAGGGAGTTGAAATGGCATAATCAATCAACCTCGTACCTCGTACATCATCTCGTACCTCATCTTATTCTTCTTGCGAAACATCCTTTAAGGTTTGTCGGTAGGCATTCAGTACATGTGCGCGGGAGACAAATCCTATATAAATTCCATTATCGATCACGGGGAGGTTGTAATAACCGGTTTCATTGAATTTACTCATAACTGCTTTCATCGAATCATGTGAAGATACATGATCCATGGGTTGAATGATATAATGCTGAATCGGAGTATCTGATTTCGAAGGATCGAACATATCCCCCCTGATATCATTCAGATCCACAACACCTAAAAACCTCCTTTTTTTATCCACCACGGGGAACATATTTCTTTTTGACGTGGCAACGACTTTGGTAAGATCACCCAATGTTCCTTCTTTTCCTATGGTTACTATGTCCTTGTCGATAACACTTTTAATATTCAATACAGTAAGCACAGTCTGGTCTTTATCCTTGGAAATGATATCACCGCGCAAGGCAAGCTGCCTGGTAAAGATGGAATGCGGATCAAATGTTTTAATTGTGAAAAAAGAAATGGCGGTTGCCAGCATAAGCGGCACAATGAGTTCGTAGCCATTGGTCATCTCTGCGATCAGGAATATGGCCGTTAAAGGGGCATGAAGCACTCCTCCCAGCACTCCGGCCATCCCGACCAGGGTAAAATTGCTTTCATGTAAAGGGGGAAATAACTTCAGGTCGTTGATAAAACGTGCGTAAGCGAATCCCATTAATCCGCCTGTCACGGCACTTGGGGCAAAAATCCCACCAATCCCTCCGCCTTCCGTTGTAAGTGTGGTGGCAATGACTTTCAGCAACATAATGGCAACAATAAGCAGGATAAATACCCATGCCTGATCCTTGAAAGAGTAAAAGAAGCTATTGCTGAGAAGGTCAGATGAATTTCCTGCAACGATCATTTCTATTGCATCATAACCCTCTCCATAAAGTGTTGGGAAAATAAATATAAGCATTCCAAGTGAGAGGCCACAAATCACCGCCCGCATCCAAATGTTCGTAATATTTTCGGCAAACTTAGCTACAAAATAGTGCATCCTGTTGAAATAGAGGGAGAGAAGGCCTGCCAGAATGCCTAATCCTATAAAGAATGGAATATCGGATATTTCAAATGCCTGGGTCACCTTGAAGTGTACCAGCATATTCTCTGCAAGTAAGAGTTTTGTCGTTATGGCGCCCGTAACTGAAGCCATCAATAAAGGGATGATAGAAGCAGTAGTAAGGTCCAGCATTAGTACTTCCAGACTGAAGATTACCGCTGCAATAGGCGTTGTAAAGATGGAAGCAATGGCACCGGCTGCTCCACAGCCTATCAATAATGTTGTATAGCGGTAGTTCAGGCGCAGTCCCTGTGCAATGCTTGAACCGATAGATGCACCTGAAGAAATAATGGGTGACTCAAGTCCGATCGAACCGCCAAATCCTGCCGTAAGTGAGCTGCCAAACAAAGAGGAAAACACCTTCCTGAATTTCATTTTTCCATCCAACCTGCTGATAACATAAAGAATACGCGGGATCCCATGATTGTCCTTATCCCTGATAATATACCTTGTCAGGATAATGGTCAGTACGATCCCGATGGCCGGAAACAATACATACCAATAATTTTGAGATTGAATGCGAAATTGTGTTGTGAGAAGTTCCTCAATACGAAATACAGCAGATTTTAGAGAATATGCCGCCAAACCGGCCAAAAAGCCTATGATTGCGCTCAGCAGAATAATAAAATAACGGTCGCTCAGGTGTGCCTTGCGCCAGATTAGAAACCTTCCGATGTTAGTCTTGAGTTGCATCGTATCTGCAATGCAAGATAGGAAATTTATGCTTTTGTACTCCGAATAGCGCTTAGTATTTAAAATTCCAAAAATCAAATTCCAAAGACCAGAACAAAATCCAGATTCCGAAAATATTGGTGTCCGGTTAAAATAATGACAACCCTCTTAATAGCCTGGTATTGTTGGTTGATAACAAGGATTACTAACTAAGGGCTTGTACTTCATTCGAGGGGGATTTCTCCCCCGAGTTCTCGGGG
>CAZASJ010000107.1:0-9642 GCA_964487735.1 uncultured Bacteroidales bacterium
ATGTTGCCATGCTTATACTGGGGAGGAAATATGGCAGTGATAGTTATAAATGTCTGGTGAATGACCTCCTTATGAACCTGAAGAACCTTCATGGTGTAATGATCCCGGTGAATAAGCACGGAAAGCAGGGAACCCTACTGGCAGAACAATTGGATACTACATTCAAATCGGAAACACAAATCCTGACTTTTCCAGCCGGTATGGTAAGCCGGAAGATAAATGGACAGGTTATGGATCTGGAATGGAAAAAAAGCTTTATTAATAAAGCAAAACAGTACCAGAGAGATATCATCCCCATGCATATGGGAGGTGAAAACACGAATTTCTTTTATCGTTTATACAACTTCAGGAAAGCTGTTGGTATTAAAGCAAACATCGAGATGCTTTATTTAATAGACGAAACCTATAAGCACCGCGGCAAGCATATTACAGTCACCATTGGTGAGCCCATCCCCTGGCAAACTTTCGACAAATCAAAGCGGCCGGCTGCCTGGGCAAAATGGGTGAAAGACAAGGTATATGAATTGGCTGGAGTGGAAGATGTTCCGCTATAGTTCATTGCTTGCCTGAAGGAGCCTCTCAATTTAAAACAGTGGGGCTGGAGTGTAATAAGCCTAATTGCATTAGAACAAAGACCCAAGTAGCAGGTTAATATATCGTCGAATGGTTTAATTCATATTGGGTATGCCTGAAAATGAAATGTCTTTTATCAACGGAAAATTCTTGTATTATGCTTTTATAGCAGGTGGGAATCAAATAATAAAGAATCAGGTTGAATTAAATGCAATAAATATTTTTCCTGTTAATGATAACGACACAGGAACAAACCTGGCTTCCACAATTCGTTCAGTTATCGACAATATTAAACCTCATAAATCGTATAAAACAACGGTGAATAATATTGCCGATGCCGCACTAATAGGTGCGAGAGGTAATTCAGGAGTGATCTTTGCTCAGTTTTTGCATGGCTTAAGTCGCGAAACCTTAAATAAACCCATAATTACATTAACTGAATTTGTGGAGAGTGTAAAAAAATCAATTCCTTACATATACGAATCCGTAGCTAATCCTGTTGAAGGGACCATGCTTACTGTAATTAAGGAGTGGTCCGATTTTTTGGATAAGAAAAAAGATGCCATTCATGATTTTGCAGATTTAATTATCGATTCCTTAACCATTTTGGAAAAAACGCTGGCTGAAACTAATGTGAAGTTGAAGGCCTTAAACAAAACTGTTTTTGTGGATGCCGGAGCAAAGGGATTTGTATTATTTATTGAAGGGATTATTGATTTTATTAAAGATAGAAACATCCGAAATCTGGTAGTTGATTCTCATGAAGACATTTCACTTATACATTCAAACGAGATAATAGAAGAAGAAATTACCCACCGTTTTTGCACTGAGGCCATTATAAAAAATCTGTCCCGAAGTAGATCTGAACTTCAAGATTTTCTTAGTAAAAATGGAGATTCTGTTGTTGTTGCCGGTTCGGAAAGTATTTGTCGCATACATGTTCATACCAATACACCAGTCGAACTTTTTCATGAGTTAAAAGAAGTAGGGACCATCACTTTTCAGAAAGTAGATGATATGGTACGCCAACAGGAAGCCATCAAAAACCGGAAATGGAATATTGCTCTTGTTACCGATTCAACATGCGATTTATCGCAAGAGCTAATTGATTTTTATCAAATTAATATGGTGCCAATAAATTTGAATTTTGGTGCGAATCATTATTTAGATAAAGTGACCATTCAGCCCAAGCAGTTTTATGATTTGCTCGAAACAGAAAGTGAATTCCCCAAAACGTCGCAAATAAACGAACAAGCTTTTACAAACGTATATTCGCATTTAGCATCGCATTACGACGCCGTTATATCGGTTCACTTAAGCAGTCAGTTTAGTGGCACTTTTGCAAATAGTGCTAAAGCTGGACAACGCATTTCAAAAGAGTTTAATAAACCGATTCATGTAATCGATTCAAAAAGTTTATCGGGGGCACTGGGCTTGTTGGTATTAAAAGCAGCTCAAAATATTGATGCGGGTAAATCCGTTAAAGCGGTTGTCGAGTCACTCGAAAAGGATGTACTGCAATCTAAAATATTTGTAAGTGTTCGCGATTTAAAATTTATGATTAAGGGAGGAAGGGTTTCGAAACCGAAAGGTATAATTGCCAGGGCTTTGGGCTTAAATCCAATCATTTCAATGGATGAGAGTGGAAAGTCGATCATGTTTGGAAAAACCTTCAGTCAACATGCCAGCTTAAAAAACATATATAAACATATTGAAACTACAGGGCGGGGACGAAGCATTTGGAACTATATTATTTTACACGCACACAATGCCGATGGTGCCAAACAAGCGGAAGATAAAATGTTAGAAATAACGGGTAAAAAGGCGGTATCGGTTGTTAATATTTCTCCTGTTATTGGTATGCATGCCGGTAATGGTACGATTGCTGTATCATTGTTATATAACAATTAATATGTGCTAAATCATGACTTTATTTTTACAAGCTTCCTTAGTGATATTGGTTCTGGTAACACTTTTGTGGATTTGGAGTGTTATAATTAAAAATGCAAGCATTGTGGACCTCTTCTGGGGTTTTGGTTTTGTTGTTGTAAATACTTTTTACGCATTCATGTCGGGAGAACTAAACAGTAGGAAAATACTGATTTTAGCATTGCTTAGCATTTGGGGACTTAGACTTACAATTTATCTTGCGTGGAGAAATATAGGTAAAGGGGAGGATTTTAGATATCAGGAATTCAGAAAAAATTTTGGACCAGAGCGTTACTGGTGGGTTAGCTTTTTTCAAACTTTTCTATTGCAAGGCGTATTAATAATGATTGTTTCATTGCCTTTGTTGGCAATTAATTCAAGTGCCGATCCAGGCGACCTTAAGTTGCTCGATTATTTTGGGATTGTAGTGTGGCTTATTGGCTTTGCTTTTGAATCTGGGGGTGATTTTCAGTTGTCTCGTTTTAAAAAAAATAAGGCAAACAAAGGAAAGGTGTTAAATACTGGATTCTGGAAATATACCCGGCATCCAAATTATTTCGGCGACTCGGCAGTGTGGTGGGCTTATGCAATTTTTAGCATTGCAGCAGGAGGGTATTGGCAAATTGTAGGTTCCATTGTAATGACGCTATTGATTATTAAAATATCGGGTGTGGCTTTGCTTGAAAAAACATTAAACGAAACAAAACCACAATACAAAGAATACATTCAAAAAACCAATTCTTTCTTCCCGTGGTTCCCTAAAACTAAATAGAAATGGGATTTATAGAAGAAATGTTTGGTTTATAACATGTTAAGCGACACAGGAGCTGAAATGAACATAGCACTACAAATTACATATATAGTGATTAGCTACCTATTGGGATCCATCCCCTTTGGCTATATTTTAACACGTTATTCTACCGGTCAGAATATTAGAGAAATGGGCAGTGGAAATGTGGGGTCGACCAATGTAAGGAGGGTGGCAGGAAAAAAAATGGCAGTATTTACTCAGCTTCTGGATATTTTTAAAGGACTCTTGCCAGTGGCCGTTTATCTATATTTTATTGATGCCGAGAATACAGTATCCTCATTTTTTGTTTATTATGTTGCTTTTGCCACCATTATTGGTCACGATTTTAGTGTCTTTTTAAAATTCAAAGGAGGAAAGGGTGTAAACACAACACTTGGAGCATCCGTTCTAATTGCACCGTATTCTGTTTTTATTTCAGTAGCTATTTACTATATCGTTAAATGGAAGTTTAAATATGTTTCGCTTGGGTCAATTGCGCTGGCGCTTTGCTTGCCCTTGGTTGAAGCACTAATGCACGGCTTTGGCTCATTGTTTTATTATTTATTGCTTTGTGCACTACTGATTATCCTCTTGCACCGAAAAAATATATATCGTTTGTTGAATAAGAAAGAGCTATCATCCTAAAAATAAATTTTATAGCATTTTACCAGTTTCAAAACGAGCTATGAGTATTCGGGTTTTCCGACTTTTCCGATAAAGACTATGGCTCCGGTTGAATTCTCTTTTATGAGATAAAGAAACGGTTTATCTGCTTTGAAATTGATGGGACTACCCCCTCCAGCGCTGCTGTTGAAACTAATCTCTACAATGGTAGCTGCCGCTGCTTCGGTGCCTTCTTCCTGTACATCGATAAAGGTCTGGTGAATTACTCTGGAAATAAAAAGGTCTCCGTCGGGATTGATCCTGGTGAAATCTGCTTCAAATTCTGAAAAGGCCACTCCAAGTCCAAGGTCTGTCAGAGGTTCATTCAGGAGTTCCTTAAACTCATATTTGAACTTAGGTAAATCGACCTGGACACCTGTATAGCTGGAATTATCGAACCATGAATCCCAGTGTGCAACATTCAGTTTGGCTATCAGGTCTGAAACCTCCTTCTCAGCGGAAGGGAGCATCACCACCATGCTGAAGGTACTATCCCCGTATGGAAGCTCAACTGCCGTGAAGTCCTCATTCGAAGTATATACAAAATTGCCGGAAACAACCATATAGTCGGCCTGATGTATGGACCCGTTTGAAAGGTTAAAATCTCCCTGGTACGTATCCCCTTTTTCAAACTCATATTTCCACTGGGCGTTGAAATAGATGGCATTGATGAGGTACATCGCTGCATCAACAGGGATGTAATCCAGCATATCTTTGATCTTATCGTTGGTTTTATCCTCGATCCATTGATTGATAACTTCAACGGTCTGGGGATCACCAAAATCAATCTCCTTCACTGCGGCATCAAAATAATCCTTGTTGGTCTGAATGAATTCTGGTAATACCTGGAATCCCAGGCGGTACCAGATACTGTTGGCTATTGAGAATTCAACCTGATCATCCAGCTGCACCAGTTGATCCATCAGGTCCTTGTAACTCTCATTGACCTCCTGGGTAGTGAGATCACCGAAATGAAGCACATCGTTAAATGCCTGAAGCGTTTCTCCGGCGGCACCGTTGTAAGTCATCCCCAGGGCATAGGATACACTCAGGGGAGAGATCATTATATTATCTTCTTCACTCAGAGTATTCACTTCCCTGAACAGCTCGAAGCCAAAGGCTTTATCGGCCTCAATAATCTCCGCGGCCTTCTTGTTAAGGGTTATTTTGGGGGTTTCCTTCTGAATTGGCTCGGATTCCTCGCAGGAATGGATGGAACTTACTGAAATCAGAATGACTATTATGTATGAGATATAGCTTTTCATTATGTAAGGCTATTAAATTATATATAAGCAAGATGCAGATTTTGGTCTTTTGGTTGCTGCAATCCTTTTCAAAAACCGACAGTATTAAAGCAAACATCGAGATGCTTTATTTAATAGACGAAACCTATAAGCACCGCGGCAAGCATATTACAGTCACCATTGGTGAGCCCATCCCCTGGCAAACTTTCGACAAATCAAAGCGGCCGGCTGCCTGGGCAAAATGGGTGAAAGACAAGGTATATGAATTGGCTGGAGTGGAAGATGTTCCGCTATAGTTTATTTTTTGGCTTATTTGGAATGAAAAATGTTTACGCTTAAATAGGCAATCAAGGCTGTTCCTATCCCGAAAATACTGGCATCTAAATCTAAGGGAAGACTAAGCTCTGATATAATCAATGTGAGCGTAGTAACTCCGCCGGCAATCATTGAAACAAGTGCAGCCAGTGAATTCGGGTTCTTTGTAAATAATGCGGCTAATACCGGAATAAACATACCAGACACCATAAATGAATAAGAGTGCAACATTAATTCTAATACACTTGTCATTTTTAAGGCAATTATTAAGGCAAGAATACCAATGAGCAGGGTTAGGAGTTGTGAATATCGAAGTCCGTTTTTCGAGTGGTGTTTCTTAAAAACATCGGTCAGTATATTACCCGAAGCTGCCATTAAGCAACTGTCGGCTGTAGACATTATCGCCGAAAAGTATGCGGAAAGTACAATGCCTAAAAATCCAACGGGAAGCACCGTTCTAAGAAGAACAGGTAAGCCCATTTCCGCATCCATGTTTGAGATGTCGTAGCCAGCTAAGAGGCCATTTTCCAATGCTACCCTGGCAAACATTCCTAAAATAACCCCAATAAAGGCCATCATTGGATATTCAAACAGACCTGCTATAAACCATCCTCTCTGTGCCGTCTTTGTGTCTCTGGCGGCATAGATTCTTTGATATAATGTCATCCCGATAAACCAGATTGGAATAATCGTAAACATCCAGTTTACAATCATCTGCCATGAAATTGCAGTCAGGCTCAAAAAGGATGGGGGCAAAGTTGATCTTATTGCTTCCATACCACCAATTTTCACATAAGCAAAGGGAAGACCGACAAATATGAGCCCCACCATCAACACAATCCATTGTACGGTATCTGTGTAAATGACGGCTTTTAGTCCTCCCAGCACTGTATAGCTTACTGCAACAATTCCCATGATCAATAATGCTTGATTTAAGGATAAAGCAGCAAAGGTAGATGATGCCAACTTGGCGCCTGCCAAAAGCTGAGAGCTTGTAAATCCAATATATCCAATGGCAGAAATTACCCCGGCAAGCAATGCCACACGTTTGTCGAAGGCATAGTCCAGGTATTGCGGAAAGGATAAAAATCCTTTTTTCCGGGCTAAATCATACACTTTGGGAATAAGCAATACGCCACTTAACCAGGCTCCCAGTAAACCTGTAAATAGCAGCCAGCTGCCCGACAATCCCATTGTAAAGCCTAAACCGCCCAGGCCAATTGAAAAGCCGCCGCCAACATCTGTTGCTACCACCGATAAGCCAATATGCAGGCTACTTAGCTTTCTGCCCCCCACATAATAATCATCGGTAGAATTATTCTTTCGCATGAAATAAAAACCCACTCCAAGCATGGCCGTTAAGTAGGAGCAAAAGATGGCAATATCTATTCCACTCATGAAATGTGCTTATACAGGACATTCATGCTTTCAATTTTACCGGCAATATTCGTGTTCTTTATTAAAGTACCGGAATAGTGATAGTCTGAACGCAAAAAGGTAAGATTCATTGGAATGGAATTCAGCCTTGCGATCGTATATAGGGTTTTTATCCCCTGATTTTTCATTTCAAGTTCCATCGCATCTAAAAGCTGTATGCCCAGGCTGTTTCCAGTGTGAGCAGGATGAGTGGCAAAATCGGTCATCTCTGCATTCCTGCCTTTCAAATCGATTTCCGATGAAGCTAAAGCTACGAGCGTACCATTCTTCTCTGCGCCAAAATACGAGATATTATCATGCATCGTTTTCCTAATATGTTCAGGATCATGTATGGGGAAAGGGTAGCTTTTAAAAACCTCAGAATAAATTGTGGTAATCTGATCAATATCTGAATCCTTGAGCCTTCTGATTGAAAAGGCAGATTTGTGTATTTTTCTATTCTTTGGCTTGTCTGATAGAAGCTTGCTTAAAACTGAAAGTTGAGTCTCTTCTATATGGAGTAATCGGTCAGAATTTAAGAACTTGGATAAGAAAAACACATCTTCCTGATTGTTATAAAACCTGGGTATATAAGCCTCGAGAATATAAGCATCCGCAAGGAATACTGGTGCAAGATTTTTTGGTACCTTGCAAAATAGCTTTGAGTATTTATTTCTTTTGGCAAGCACTTTAAGCTCAGGGAGGATATCTCCCAGGTCTCGCTCATCGAGCTTCATTAAATAAATTCTGTCATTAAGCTTCCCATGTTGTATGATTGATCCCTTCCCAATAGTATCTACAACATCATGCATTATCGTCCCTCCTTTGTAATCTCTCGTTATCTCCTGGTATCAGTGAGATCGTATCACTGGAGTCGGAAAGAAGCTTCTCAATTCCTATCGCTTCAGCTTCATCTATCTCGTTAAGGTTTAAGTCAAGGTCGCAATGCTCACAATCTCTGTCACACATTTTTCGTTCGTAGCGATCAGGCTCTTTATAGGTAGTAATAACTCCTTCGTAATTGCGCAATATGACCTTATTGGTTGACCATGAAATAATATAGTTTGGCATAACCGGGATTTTTCCGCCACCCCCAGGCGCATCAATTACATAGGTTGGACGGGCAAAACCGCTGGTATGACCAATAAGGCTTTCCATGATTTCAATTCCTTTACCAATAGGGGTTCTGAAATGAGATAGGCCCTCTGATAAATCGCACTGGTATAAATAGTAGGGTCTTACCCTGTTTTGAACCAGTTTGTGAAGTAATGATTTCATGATTCTTGGACAATCGTTTACATCAGCCAAAAGAACAGACTGGTTCCCTAAGGGGAAGCCTCCATCTGCCAGCTTAGCCAGGGATTCTTTTGCAGAGCTTGTAATTTCATTTGGATGATTGAAATGTGTATTAATCCACAGGGGGTGATACTTTTTAAGAATTGAAATCAAATTATCTGTAATTCTGTAGGGAAGCACCACCGGCATTCTTGTTCCTATACGAATTACTTCTACGTGAGGGATCTGGCTGATTTCGGAAAGGAGCCAGTCAATTTTATCATCGGATAGCATGAGCGGATCTCCGCCGGATAGTAATACATCCCTTACCTGGGGTGTTTTTCTTATGTATTCTATGCCTGCCGATAACTGCGCTTTGGAAGGAACGAAATCCACATCTCCCACCTTGCGTTTACGGGTACAGTGCCGACAATACATCGAGCAAATATTGCTTACGTGAAACAAGACCCGATCCGGATATCGGTGAGTAATTCCTTTTACCGGACTATCCTTGTCTTCCGACAGGGGGTCAGCAAGTTCCGATTCAAGTATTGTAAGCTCTTCAATTCCACCAAATGCCTGCTTAAAAACCGGGTCGTTTTTATAATTAGACTTGTCAATTACAGATAGGTAGTAGGGCGTGATGGACAAGGGGAATTTTTCGAAAGTCTTTTCCAGATCACTCTTTTCCTGCTGTGAGAATTTTATCCCTGTCAGGTATTCAAATTTCTCTAATGATCTGATTGAGTGTTTTATCTGCCATTTCCAATCTTTCCAGTTAGATAGTTTTGGTACTTCATCAATCTTGTTCGCAATCTCTTTCTGTACATTGTTATAAATCATAAAATCGTATATAGTTTCTATGCGAACAAAATTATAAAAAGTTGTGATAAAACTTATCCTATTCTCTTTATTTTCGAATAAGTTATAACAGTCTGATGAGGTGTAGACTTACGAAGCAGCAGCTTCGTCTTTTTCAACATCTTCTAGATCACTCTCCAGTGTAAGGAGGGGCGATGCTTCAACTTGTCCGATATCCATTAACCTAACGAGTGTTTCCAGGCTTTCTTCAACCTTATCAAGTTCGGATTGTTCAAGTTTTTGGAGTTTCTCTGATAATTGTTCGTGTAGAAGCGATGGGATGGTTGCAAATAGTTTATCTCCTGCAGAAGTCAGGGCAATATTTACAACTCTTTTGTCGCCCGATTTGGGTAAGCGTGCCAGAAGTCCCTTTTTTTCCAAGCGATTAATAATGCCGCTGACGGTGCTGGAGTTTAAGTTCAGGAATTCCCTGATTTCACCTTGTGTGGCTTGATAATTAGAAGATTCGTGTAAGAAACTTAAACATAAAACCTGGGGAATACTAACCCCATACTCTTTTTGAATCTTTTTTGATTCTATATCGACAGAGCGAACAATCTTTCTTATTTTAATTAA
>CAZASJ010000108.1:0-9412 GCA_964487735.1 uncultured Bacteroidales bacterium
TTCAATTATGCCCTCTTCCGTGAAGGTAAGTTCGAACTTATCGACAGTGATCATTACATTAAATAATTCTATCACCATGAAACTGAAAAACTTATTTTTATTCGTTCTTGGCTTGCTTATGTTCACAACCTGCTCGCCTCCCTCCCCCGATGATATTAACATCATTCCTCAGCCTGTACGGTCAAATGTGATACCCGGCTCTTTCGAATTCAGCCCCGAAACAAGGATCATTACGGAAATGGAAAAAGAAGATGTTGTGGCGATTTGTGAATATTTTAACGACTTCATTGAACGTGCAGCAGGCTATCGTCTGGAGATTGTTGATGATGAAGATGTAAGCAGCTTTTCAGGTGATATGGTGATCACTACCTTTAATTCGGATTCGGCCTGGGTTGTTGGCGCCTATAAACTGGAAGTTGCAGGTGGTAGTTCGGTAGTTTTGCAGGCAAACAGTCCTGAAGGCCTTTTTTACGGTATACAGAGTTTGCTGCAAATGCTTCCCCCCGATATTATGAGTACAAATGTGGTTGAAGGCATTGACCTGGAGATTCCGGCAGTTTATATTTATGACTATCCACGATTTGAGTGGAGGGGCATGCACCTTGATGTATGCCGGCACTTCTTTCCGAAGGAATTTATTAAAAAGTACCTCGACCTGATGGCCATGTATAAAATGAATGTTTTTCACTGGCACCTTACAGAGGACCAGGGCTGGCGTATCGAGATCAAAAAATATCCCGACCTGACCAATATATCAGCATGGAGAAAAGAACCGATAGGAAGCACTTATGGTGGTTTTTACACGCAGGATGATATCCGTGAGATCGTGGCATATGCCGCAGAGCGTATGATTACCATCGTACCTGAAATTGAAATGCCCGGGCACTCTGTTGCAGCCCTGGCCGCATATCCTGAACTGAGCTGTACCGGAGGGCCATTTGAAGTGGCCAATATCTGGGGTGTGAAAGAAGATGTGTATTGCGCTGGCAATGAAGAAACCTTCGAATTTCTCGAAAATGTACTCCTTGAAGTGATGGATCTTTTCCCGGGCGAATACATTCATATCGGGGGCGATGAAGTACCCAAAAACAGATGGGAGAAATGTCCTAAATGCCAGGCACGGATCCGAAAAGAAGGCCTTGCCGATGAAGCAGAACTGCAAAGCTATTTCATCAAGAGGATGGAGAAATTCCTGAGCGAGCATGGTAAAAAACTTATTGGCTGGGATGAAATACTGGAGGGCGGCCTGGCACCTGAGGCTACTGTAATGTCCTGGCGTGGAGAAGAAGGTGGTATCGCAGCAGCGCAGATGGGCCATGATGTGGTGATGACACCCAACTCCCATTGCTATTTTGATCATTACCAGGCTGATCCTGCCACCCAGCCTAAGGCCATTGGTGGTTTAACAACCTTAAAGGATGTTTATCATTACAATCCCATTTCAGCCGAACTCAATGAAGCGGAGCAGAAACACATCCTCGGTGCCCAGGGGAATGTATGGACAGAATACATTGCCACTCCCGATTATGCCGAATATATGGCAGTACCCAGAATGATTGCCCTGGCGGAAGTGAACTGGTCGCCGCAAACCCGGATAAAATGGGATCGCTTCATGCGGAAGCTTGAACTTCATTTCATAAGGCTTGAAATGATGAATGTGAACTACTGCGATGCTATTTTTGCGGTTGAGATCACACCTGCCTTTGATGTTGAGAAAAATGCCGTTATGATCACCATGGAAACCGAAATACCCGAATCTGTGATCCGCTATACTCTTGATGGCAGCGAACCAGGTCCTGAATCTATTTTGTACGATACCCTCTTCCAACTGGAGGAATCAGCAGAGATAAAGGCGAGATGCTTTGTGGATGGAACAATGAAAGGACATGTATCTTCCCGTGAAGTGAAACTGCACAAGGGCATTGGGAAAACAGTAAGCTATACCCATAAATATGCTGATCGCTATACTGCCGGTGGCGATCAGGGACTGGTAAACGGAATTCGTGGATCGGTGCATTATGGTGATGGAAACTGGCAGGGATTCAGTGGTGCTGATGTAGAGATTATTGTTGATCTGGGCGAGATCACCGAAATAAAAGGCATCAGCGTAAGGTTTCTGCAAAGCATTACTTCCTGGATATTCCTCCCTTCGAAGATCAGTTATATGGTTAGCGATACAAAGGATGGGGGATATGTAAATGCCGGGGAATCACTCAATAGTGTGCCTAAAGAACATAAGGAAGCCTTAATAAAAGGCTTTAACAGGGTGTATCCCGACATGAAAGGCCGCTATGTAAAAATTATGGCCAGGTATCCCGGTCCATGCCCGGATTGGCATCCCGGTGCAGGGAATCCAAGCTGGGTGTTTGTGGATGAAGTGATTATTGAATAAGGGATTGAAAACCCTTTTCATATCAAAAACAACTAATCATGTACTACAACACAATATTTTGTCCCATCTTCACTTGCAATTACAGAATATAGTTTCCCGGAGTCATCAACATAAATGGGTGTTGGAGCTAGTAACATATTGCCCAGGTCACTCCAGCTTGTACCATCCCATTTAGCCACATAATAGCCTTGAGAACTGCTAAAGTATCCAGACGCATAAATATAGCCGTTGATCTTATCGATAGCAAGGTTGTAAATTGATCCATTTGCGTTCAGGCTGCCGAGTTCGCTCCATTCTGTACCATCCCATTTGGCTACATAACAATATCCGGTCGATGGCAAAGCACCATTGGTAAAGGATCCTGCCGCATATACATTGCCACTATTGTCAACAGCCAGGGCTTGAATATTGTTATTTGCATTCAAGCTACCTGTTTGTCCCCATGTTATGCCATCCCATTGGGCGATATAACGGTATCCGCTTGAAAGGGCAAAATCTCCTCCTCCATATTGCGCATCGCCGGAAGGATTGGTCTCTAAAGCCAGTATGGAACCATAAATATCAGGATTCAGTATACCGAAATTATTCCATGCGATACCATTCCATTTTGACGGGCCATTATATACATTTCCTACACCATCAGCAGTAAGAAGTAAGTCGCTGTGAGATTGGCCAATGTCACTCCAGGAAGCGCCGTCCCATTTGGCAACATAATGGTTCCCTCCATCCGGAGTCACACCATTAGAAAAAAAACCTACTGCATAAATATTGTCTGATGCATCGGTGGTAAGGGCCATAATGCCGTCATTTGCATTGAGGCCTATGTCTGACCATACAGTCCCATTCCATTTGGCGACATAATTATATCCGCTAACATTCGTAAAATAACCCCCGGCATATATATTCCCTGAAGCATCTGAAGTAAGAGACCAAATCATATTATTGGCATTGATATCGCCTACTTTACTCCATCCGGAAGGGATAGTTGGAGTAGTACCCGTGGTGTCAATTGGCAGGACGGCGTCATCATTTGAATCATTTGAATCTTTTTCACAACTACTTGTAATCATTAATGCAAATCCAACTAGTAGGAAGGGGAAAACCCAAAGTTTGTTGACCTTTTTCATTTTAGTCCTTTTTAAGTTTATAAATCATTCCGATTGCTGTGTCCCCCTGTAAACAAAAATTTACAGTCATGCTTAGCATTGTATAATAATTGAAATCCTATTGGTATTAAAAGATTTGAAATAATATATTCTACAGTAAATTTATTTTATTAATCAATCTGTTTTACGGAATTTGAGAGAAAAGATATGAACAGGTTTAAGTGATGAATAATGGCGAGATCAAAGGTGTAATAATTTGACATATATTGTTTTAAGTGTGATATGCCGCTGTCTTATTAATTCTTCTTAAAGTATATGCCATGTGAATATCAGGACCTGATGTCTCGTGTCTTTTAACATAATTCCCGACGGTTTGAATAATGCCAACTTAAATGAAGTTTACTTTATGTTCACTCATGCTATCAATCTACCAATAGCTCAATAGTTACAAGATAGGCGCAGTGATCGGAGGCGATGGAATCCCGGATTACCTCTGTTTCCAGGACCTTCCACCTGTTTTTCGGATAAAACATCACGTAATCGATTTTTTTGGCGGGTTTATCCGACGGAAATGTAGGTTCAGGCCTATCCTTATCATAAGAAACAGCCCACAGGTCCTCGAGGATATTTATGGGGGTGCTCCCGGGCAGTGCATTTAAATCACCGGCCAAAATGCTTGGGTATTTATTGGAGGAAAATACTTCATTTATTTTTTTTGCCTGAGCTACCCTGTCTTTTTCATCTTTCAAATGATCAAGATGGGTTCCTATAAATGCAATAGTGTCTCCTGAAGGCAACACTATTATTATTTCCAATGCAGCCCTGGGCTCATTTCCAGGTGTATAAGGCAAAGCAACATTCCTGCTTGATAGAAAAGTATATCTGGACAAAACTCCTTCCCCATATTCACCACCGTCAAAATTCATGGCTTTTGCAAAAAGTGGAGCCATGCCCGTTCTCCATCCCAGCTCTGTTACAAGATCATATTTCTTTGCCCTGTTTGTTTTAAAGTCAACCTCCTGCAGGGCTACAAGATCAGGATTTGCATCCAATATTACTCGGGCGATTACATCCAGATTAAAATCACCTTTTGTTGTTGCTCCATGAAGAATATTGAATGAGAGCACGCTTACAATTTTACTGCTATCAACGGTAGTTTGAGACCAAACGATCTGAATGGTAAAAAGGATGAACAGGATAATTGATACTATTAATTTCATTATTTGGAAATTTGAATAAATGGGCTTTCTGAACGCCTCTCTGCTCTCTGTTTAGTTTCTAAAAATTTGATTATGATTCAGGCGGCTTGTCTGCTGTTTTTCGACTGTGGGTGCAAGTATCAGGCAAGGATGCGAAAGAACAGGAATCAATAAGATCAGAAAGGCATTGTGTTTTCACTTTTTTTATCTTCCACACTAAGAATCTCATAAACGATATAGGTACTCATCCCTCTCCAGGGAACAGTGCCAAGATACTCTTTGTACCTGAGCTCAAGGATTTTTCCGCTGCATCTTTCTAAGATTTGAGAAATGCTGTCATTGGTAACGCTAAATTCAAATTCGTTGCTTTGCAAGGTGCCCGGTGTGTCAGATTTTAATCCTGACTGAATGAGCCTGCCCTCATAGGTTTTAAACAGGTATCCTTTTTTAACAAAAAAGTTCAATTCACCTGCCTTAACTCCCTCACCAAAAACAAAATAAAAACGATACCAAAAAACCACTGAAAGGATAATTACCACTGCCACAATTCCAATGCGTAAATATTTTTTCATCGCTGTATGTATTAGATATACTGTTGCCCAAGCTGCTACAAGCCCGTTGTTTAATTTTATGGCCGCAGTCAAAGGCTGTTAAAGGTACTCATTTTTCAAATTCAATGCTCAATCATCAGCTTGAAAGAAAAGCTGAAAATCTGCTTATCCGGATTTACACCCGGAACCGACGCGGCTTTCTTTGCTTTTCTCGTTGGCATAATAAGTTCTCTAATTAATTAAATTGTTTGGATTATATAACTTGGAATTTGTAGTTTTGACGATGCGATCCACCGCACTCAAATCCGATAGCCTGCTCTTATTAACCTCATTGATATGGGGCCTGGCTTTTGTTGCACAGCGAATGGGCATGGATTATGTGGGCCCGTTTATCTTTAATGGCATCCGCTTCGCCCTTGGTGCGATGGTTATACTACCATTTATTCTTTTCTCAAGAAAATCTGACTCAAGTACTGCCCCAGCTGATCAAGGCTCAGCCCGATATTTGCTCATTGGAGGCCTCATTCTTGGTCTTACCGTCTTCGGTGGTGCGACCCTTCAACAATACGGACTTGTTTATACCACAGCTGGGAATGCCGGATTTATTACCGGCCTTTATGTGGTCTTTGTTCCCATGCTGGGGTTAATACGGAAACAATATCCTCACTTTACGGTTTGGATCGCTGTGTCGGCTGCTGCACTTGGCTTATACTTTCTCAGCGTTACGGAAAACTTTAGTATTCAATTTGGTGATTTCCTGGTGTTGATCGGAGCCCTTTTTTGGGCGGCACATGTGGTCATCATTGGCATCATCTCACCAAAGGTGAATTCGCTGAAACTTGCCCTTATTCAGTATGTTGTATGTGCCGTTCTTAGTATTATTGTGGCCCTGGCGGTTGAAACAAATACAATGGAGGGCATCTATCAGGCCGGCATTCCCATTTTGTACGGAGGGATTCTTTCTGTTGGGATTGCTTACACGCTGCAGGTGATCGCACAAAAAACGGCTCCTCCTGCTCATGCTGCCATCATACTTAGCCTGGAGGCGGTCTTTGCCGCTATTGGTGGATGGTTATTGCTTAACGAACAATTGGGGAACAAGGAAATCCTGGGCTGTGGCCTGATGTTGCTTGGGATGCTTATTGCGCAATACTGTTCCCTGACTAAAAAGAGGTGCACTTAATATTTCTTTACGCATTTTTCTTACAGGATCAGACCTTAAACATGGCAAATACCATGGAAAATTGGGTGAGTATCTGTCAAGGGTTTATCCTTTTTGGGAAGAAAAATGCAGAGAGAGTGAATGAAATATTTTGATACAAACAATCATAGTGAATCCTGGCTTTGAATATAGGTCGTTTTTAATACCCTGAATACGCTCAAAATCTGTATTTTTATGCCGGGGAAAATGCATTTCACTTCCCAATGATTAAATACGATATGATGAAAATTCTTGCATTCGCTATTACCATATGTTTCCTACTGTATTCCGGCTTATCCTATTCACAGGAAAACGACCCGGATTTAACATCAGAGAAAAACATTACACAAATAGATTCAACAGCTGCTTTATTTCAATTTCTGGCTGGACAAAATGGGCTTGTCCTCTTAAAAAATCATGGTGGGCTTCTTCCTTTAAACATGGACGAAATAAAAACCATTGCAATGATCGGCCCTACGCTCTTTAGCAGTTCAAATTCTGCTGAAAACCCTTCACAGGTTTCTCCCTATCGCGGTTTTTCAGACTATGTTGGCGGCACATTTCAATTGTTGTCCTCTATTGGAGTAAACATGAAAAATGATGTGGTTCCCCTCGACTCTTCAGTGGTGTATATCGGGCAAGGCATCAATGGATTCTCTGCCAAATACTATAATGGCACAGATCCATCCGGGACCCCGGAGATATTTCATATCGATAAGCAGATCAATTTTAATTGGGATACAGCAGCACCCTTTCCAATATTAGGCGAAAAATATGCTATAAGCTGGGATGCCACACTGATCCCTCAACACGGACCTGTAAAGGTGAAAATCATACATACTGATGGCTGTCGATTATACCTTGACGGCAAACTGCTTATTGATGCATGGGAACCCGGACCGCTCAGAACGGATTCTGCCTGGCTGAACCTTAAAAAGGGAGCATCTTATAACATACAGATCGAATACTTCACGGATGGAGGACCTGCCTTTATAAAAATGGGCTTCGATTTCCTGATGAGCAATATGATAGCCGGGGCGGTTGATAAAGCACGCAGAGCGGATGCAGCCATTGTTTTTGTCGGGCTGCCGGATGGCTGTAATTATAATGAGGCTTGCGGTCATTATCCGGAAATACCGAATCAATCCCAACTGATCAAGGCCATATTGGAGGTCAATCCAAACACCATCGTAGTATTGCAAACAAATTCTCCTGTCGACATAGAAAGCTGGGTATTTGATATTCCTGTCATTATACAGGCATGGCCTCCAAATGAAGAGAGTGGTTCGGCAGTTGCGGAATTGGTAGCCGGGAATATCAATCCCACCGCTAAACTTCCCTATAGCTGGGCTATGAATGAAAACCAGAATTACAATACACGCTTCCCCTTCGGGTTCGGAATGAACTATACCACATTTGGCATAGGGAAACTGATGATGAAAAGAAAGACAGACGGAAGTGGATGGCTGGCCACTGTGGAGATCCGAAACCTGGGAGACCGGGCAGGGACTGAATGCCTGCAACTCTATATTCGTGATCAGGAAAGTGATAATAAATCCATCAGCCAATTAAAAGCTTTTGAGAATGTCACCCTCTTGCCATCACAGAAAAAAACCGTTGGCATTCACATTCCCTACAGGTCATTTGAATATTTTGATGAAGAAACCGGCAAATGGACCATTAAACCTGGTATGTATGATATTTTGGTTGGAACTTCTGCAGAGGATATCAAACTGATAAAAACCATTGAACTGAAGGAAAAGCATATAAACTTATATTATAACTATGAATAAGCCTGTTTTCATTTTTCTGATCATCACCCTTTTCATCTCTTTTTCATCCTTTGCGTGTACTGATATTATTGTCGGAAAGAATGCTTCATCGGATGGCTCTGTGATCACTTCCCATACAGGGGCTGCCCCCGAATGCCGTATACATGTGGTTCCTGCCATGGATTTTCCTGTGGGTGCTATGGCCAATGTTTATTATGGTTTACAGGATGTTACAAAAGAGTTTGGGACCTATGGAGAGGTGATCGGCCATATTCCCCAGGCCAGGCATACCTATAAATATTTTCATTCCGGTTATTCACACATGAATGAGCATCAACTGGCCATTGGTGAGAGCACCATGAGCCAGCGTGATGAGTTGAGGGTTGGACGTGAAAACGGGAAACAGATCATGACCATCGAGCAGGCCATGGTTTTTGCCCTTCAGAGGTGCCAGACTGCCCGTGAGGCTGTGATATTCATCGGGAAACTGGTTGACGAATATGGTTTTCTGCCTTCCTGCGGGCCGGAATCGGAAGCCCTGTGCATTGCCGATCCCCATGAAGCCTGGGTACTGGAAGTTTTTAGTGTAGGACCCGGATGGGAACCCGGACAGCCGGGAGCCATATGGGCAGCACAAAGGGTGCCTGATGATCATATTGCGATCGTTCCAAATTGGAGCATCATCAAAGAGATCAACATCAAAGATAAAGACAACTTCCTGGCCTCCAGGAATTATATGCAGGCTGCCATTGATCGTGGCTGGTATGACCCAAAGTCAGGAAAGCCATTTATCTGGCAGGAAATATATTCACCGGTCCCCAGAGAGTGGGCCGTGGGACGTTTCTGGCTTTTCTTCAGCACTTTTGCTCCGAATTATACAGATTGGCCGGATAAAACAGCACATTCTCCCTACGACGGAAACAAACCTTATACGCAGTATATAGAACCCCTCTCGATGTTCCCCTTTTCGGTAAAGCCTGAAAAGAAACTATCCGTTCAGGATGTGATTGCATTCCAGCGCTCACTTTTTGAAGGAACTATTTATGACATGACCACCGATAAGGCTTGGTTGGTGCCGGATAAGGATGGACAAATGAAAACAAGTCCCTTAACTACACCTTTCCCAACAAGGGATATGCGCGAATTACTGGACATTACGTATCGAAGGATGGTATCAAGGGGCGGATATGG
>CAZASJ010000109.1:0-9382 GCA_964487735.1 uncultured Bacteroidales bacterium
GCTGTTCAAAATATTGCTTCCGAAACTGGCATTGGAAAAGTAGTCCTGTCGGGAGGAACATTTCAAAATAAATACATTCTTGAGAATGTTGAAAAAGGACTGGCTGAGCGGGGGTTTACATGTTATACTCCTGTGAATATACCGGCCAATGATGGTGGGATTGCCCTCGGTCAATTAGCCATCGCTGCAGCTAGAAGAAGGGACACGAAGTGAAGAGCCAGTAAAATAGAAGGAACCTAGTATAAATTAATAATTGTAAAATCTAAGCTATATGTGTTTGAGTATACCAGCAAAAATTGATTCAATCGATGACGACATGGCCGTGGTTAGTGTTGGCGGCGTAACATATAATGCCAGTCTGCAACTTCTCGACGATGTAAAAGTGGGAGATTATATTCTACTGCATACAGGTTTTGCAATTCAAAAGATAAGCGAAGAAGAAGCCGAAGAAACACTGCGAATATTTGAAGAATTTGAAGACCTCAACAAACAAATGGACGACGAAGAAAAGGAGACAGGCGAGAGGTTGGTATAGGATACAGTGTTGAGGGTTGAGTGTTGAGGGTTGAGTGTTGAGGGTTGAGGGTTGAGGGTTGAGTGATAAGTCAAATTATTCAGTTTTAGATTTAAACCTACGTATAGCAAGCAGGGACAAGGAGCCAGTAACTAGACTCCAGGAACCAATAAACAGAAACCCAATTGGGGCTATTGGATAGATAAAACTTAAAATCCCGGGTTCATCAGGTAATTCAAGGACCTAATAAATATGATTAAATATATAGACGAATACCGCGACAAGAAAGTGGTACAGCAATTGGCAGAAGAGATCAAGCGTGTTAGCAAGCGTCCTTTGAGGTTCATGGAAGTTTGTGGTGGGCATACGATGGCCATCCAAAAATTTGGTATTCCATCCCTCCTGCCCGACAATATAAAACTATTATCTGGTCCGGGATGTCCGGTTTGTGTTACCGACAGAAGGTTCATCGATACAGCCATCGCTTTTGCCCGGCTTGATGATGTTATCATTACAACTTACGGCGATTTGATCAGGGTTCCGGGTTCCACATCATCACTTGATCAAGAACACGGCAAAGGCCACGATATCAGGATCGTTTATTCCATTCTGGATGCCCTTGAAGTAGCCAAAGATAATCCTGATAAGAAAGTGGTTTTCCTGGGAGTTGGATTTGAAACAACAACCCCTTCAAGTGCTGCAGGCATTGTAAATGCTGAAAGCCTGGGATTAAAGAATTTTTTTCTGTACAGTTCACACAAGGTAATGCCGCCTGCCATGAAAGCATTGATTGATGAAGGTGTAAAGATCGATGGTTACATAGCACCCGGCCATGTAAGTGCAATCACCGGAACAGCCATTTATGATGATATCCCTGAAAAATATAAATTGGGATGTGTGATCTCCGGTTTTGAACCTGTTGACCTGATGCAATCCATCCTCATGCTTTGTAAACAAGTTGAGCATAATGATACAAAAGTTGAAATTCAGTACACCAGAGCCGTTGTGAGGGAAGGAAATATCAAAGCACAACGGATCGTAAGCAATGTATTTGAGCCTCGCGACGATTGGTGGCGCGGGCTCGGTGTTCTGCCCGCAAGCGGCTTAAAATTAAGGCAAGCATACAGGCATATGGATGCTGAATTGTCCATCCCTGTTGAAGTTGAGATAAGCAGGGAAGATAAGGGATGTATATGCGGTGAAATACTTAAAGGATTGAAATCACCAGCCGATTGCAAGTTATTTGGAAAAGCATGCACACCCAATGATCCTGTAGGAGCCTGTATGGTTTCAAATGAAGGAGCCTGTCATGCATGGTTCCGTTTTAGTGTATAAATTCCAAAAACCAAAAAGAAATAATAATGGGGAATCAAAAAACCAATGTCCTATTAGGCCACGGTAGCGGTGGAAAACTCACGCATGAACTCATCGACAATTTATTTGTGAAGCATTTCAGCAACCCTGAGCTTGACAGGCAAACAGATGCTGCCCTGCTAAAAATTCCGGCAGGAAGAATTGCTTTCACTACCGATGCTTTCGTTGTGGATCCCATATTTTTCCCCGGCGGGGATATCGGAAAACTGGCAGTTTGCGGAACCGTGAATGATATTGCTGTTTCAGGTGCAAAACCATTATACCTGAGTGCTGCATTTATCATTGAAGAAGGATTCCCGATGGAAGCGCTCGAAAAAATTGTAATCTCCATGGCTGCAGAGGCAAAAAAAGCAGGTGTAAGCATTGTGACCGGCGACACTAAAGTGGTAAATAAGGACAAATGCGATAAAATTTTTATTACAACAACCGGCATCGGTTCCCTCGATGAAAAGCATCTTCACATCAGTGAAGGAAAAGAAGTGCGCAGCGGCGATAAGATCATTGTTAACGGATCTATCGGTGATCATGGAATGGCCATCATGAGCGCCAGGAATGATCTAAAATTATCGGCCCCCCTCCTCTCCGATTGCGCATGTCTGAACACGCTTATCAGTGATATGACAGATGTGAGCGATGAAATAAGGTTTATGAGGGATGCCACACGCGGCGGACTTGCAACGGTTATTACAGAACTCAGTACTTCCAAAATTTATGGTATCAGTATTGACGAAGAAAAATTACTGGTTGATGATGCCGTCAGAGGCATGTGTGAACTGCTTGGGTTTGATCCCATGTATGTTGCAAATGAAGGCAAGATCGTGGTGGTGGTATCAGAAAAAGATGCCGACAAGGTTTTACAGTCCATGCAAAAAAATGAATTTGGAAAAGATGCCCGCATTATTGGCACAATAGTGGATGAACATCCCGGCAAAGCATGGTTAAATACCTCTATTGGCGGAAACAGGATCATTGACATGCTGGCAGGCGAGCAATTACCAAGAATCTGTTAAATAATTAACAACAGGGTATCTGTTTTATAGGCAGACGTGAGCGGTTTTTCACTGATCAATAGCCGTACTCGGAATAGAACTTCCTGACTGCCGTGTCCAGGTTTTCAAACACCACATAGTGATTTGTGCATCCATTGCGTGAGCAAATGCTAACTTTGCCACCAATGCTACAGTTAAATGATACGATTGGCGCATTGCAGACTTCACATTCGAGTTTCCTTGCAAGATCGGCATTGCAATGTGGGCAGAAAAACTGTACTACATCTCCTTCCGGAATCGCATGCTCTGATGTGTAATTGTAATCGCCGTAAATAGAGCTCAGCCAGATCTTTCCAGTCTTCCCATCAGATGTTTTAATGTTCAGTTTAAGGGCTTTTCTGTTGTTGATCAGTTTCGCATCATCCATTAATAATTCCCCGCATTTAGGGCACTTAACTGTAAGTGAAACTTTTTTATCCATGGGTCCTCCAAAAATAAAATTTGATGATTTATTCAGTGATTTGTTACGGAAGATACATAATTTACTGAAAGAAATCAAGTATTTTGGCATTTTTACCTGAATATACCTGCATATTGGTTAATTTTGACCACAAAAGAACAACATATGCATGAGCTTTCCATTGCAATGAATATTGTAGAGATCGTTGAAGAGAATGCCACTAAAGAAGGCCGTATTGTTAGCGACGTGGAATTAGATATCGGCGCAAATTCCGGTGTTGTCATTGAAGCATTGCAATTTGCACTGGATGAAGCGATAAAATCAAGCTGTATGGAATCAGCTGACATTGTCATCAACTACATACCGGCCATTTGTAAATGCCTTGCATGTTCAAATGAATTCGAACCCGATGACATCATCACACCCTGTCCTAAATGCGGACATGTATATTCAGATGTTATCCAGGGGAAGGAAATGAAAATAAAAAAGATCACTTTTTATTGATGGTTAGCTGTAAACAAAAACAATAAAAGAATAAAAACAATCTAAAGGACAAAACATCATGTGCGGAACTTGTGGATGCTCGGAAGAAAACGAAGTAAGGATCACAAAACCTGGTGAGGAACAACAACACGAACACGTACACCATCATGAGCACGATCACGATGGTGAGAACCATTCCCACCTACATACACACAATCATTCTCATGAGGACGGACAGGTGCATCACCACCATCATGATGAACATGGTCACCATCACCATCAACACGAAGAAGACCGGGAAATAATCCTTGAACAGGATATCCTTCACAAAAATAACCTCCTTGCTGAACGCAACAGGGGATTTTTTGAAGCAAGGAATATCATGGCCATCAATATGGTCAGTTCTCCGGGTTCGGGAAAAACAACAATACTTGAAAAAACCATTACTGACCTTAAAGGTGAATTGCCATTTTTTATCATTGAAGGGGATCAGCAAACCCTCAACGACGCTGAAAGGATCCAAGCTACGGGAGCACCTGTTGTACAAGTGAATACAGGCAGCGGATGCCACCTGGATGCATCCATGATCAACAGGGCAATGAAAGAACTGGAGTTAACAAACGATGCTATTTTGATCATTGAAAATGTTGGTAACCTGGTTTGTCCATCAATGTTCGATCTCGGGGAATCATCCCGCGTAGTCATCATTAGTGTTACAGAAGGTGATGATAAACCATTGAAATACCCTGACATGTTCAGGACTTCTGATATTTGCATCATTAATAAAACGGATCTTCTTCCCTATGTTGATTTTGATGTTGCTAAAGCCAAAGAATATGCATTGAGGGTGAATCATCATCTGAAATTCTTTGAATTATCGGCGAAGAGTGGTGAAGGTACAGAAGCATGGTACCAATGGCTTAGGGAAGTAAATAAAGCTTAAGCGTGAAGATAGAATACAATGCAATCGGACTGATTACAACACCTTATGAGGATATGGCCCCCTTCAGACCTGAGCCTGAAGCTAAAGGAGAATTTTCCATCATTGTCAACAAGGACTTCCTTTCGGCAATTCAGGGACTTGATGCCTTCAGCCATATTATTGTTTACTTCCATTTTGACCGTTCACAAAAGACGAACCTGAAAGCCCATCCTCCTCACTTAAAGGGTGGTGAAACAGGCCTCTTTGCCAGCAGGTCGCCGAACCGTATCAATAAAATTGGAATGGATATTGTGAAGGTTTTGAGCATTCAGGATAATGTGATCCACACATCCCCTATGGATATTTTGAACAACACCCCCTTGCTGGATATAAAACCATATATACCTGCCCTCGACAGCTTTCCAAATGCCTCAAGAGGACATTCAAACTAAACATAATTTTCAACAGCTTACCCATAAACATCTATTTGTCTGATTATTAGGAATGTTAATTATTAACATTGTTAAATTATTAACATTTTTCTTGCATTAGACAGAAGAGGCAATTATTTTTGCATTGTTAGAAAACTAACAATACCCATTTCAAGTCTCTATGAAGCATTTACCCCACAAAACCATTGAGAGGCTCAGTCAATACAGGCGTGCCTTGCTGTTTTGTCATGCAAAAGGCATGACACATATTTATTCGCATGAAATTGCACGTATACAGCATATTACTGCTGTCCAGGTCCGGCGCGACATTATGCTGATTGGCTACACCGGCACTTTGCGCAAAGGATACAATGTTATGGAACTCATTGATCTTATCGGCAATATCATTGACAGTGACGATGGGATCAATGTTTGTGTGGTTGGTATTGGAAACCTGGGAAGAGCGATCACAAACTATTTCAGCGGCAAGCGAACCAAGCTGTCCATAACTGCAGTTTTTGATACTGACAAAGCTAAAGTTGGCAAAAAATATCATGGGATAGAATGCTTCAACATCACAGATATGGCCAAGGTGATAAAAGAAAAAAATATAGAGATTGCTATCATGACTGTTCCGGGAGAAGATGCTCAGGGAATAGCAGAAATGCTCGTAAATGCAAAGGTTAAAGGCTTGCTGAACTATACCCCTAAGCCTGTAAACGTTCCCAAAGAAGTTTATCTTGAGGAATACGACATGATTACCTCACTCGAGAAAGTTGCTTTCTTCGTAAAGTCACATTAAAGGATAAGGATAAAGTTTTTATTGTGCAATGTAAATATTGTGCCTAAAAATCACGACTTTTGCATACAAATTTGCTAAAGCCGAACGGGAAACTATATATGAATAAACTGGCGAAATCAATACTCAGGTACCGATGGATCATCATCATCATCGTTACATTATTTACGCTATTCTCCGGATACCAGATCACAAAAATGCAGATCAATTCTGATGTGATCTCATCGTTGCCTGATGATGATCCTGACGCAGCTTTATTGAAAAGCATCGCAACCCAATTTGGCAGCAATAAGATGGGGATGGTGATCCTTGAAGCGGATGATATTTTTCAAACTGAAATTCTCCAACATGTACGGCAGATCACTGATACCCTGGGGGCGATCGAAGGTGTTATCTCCGTAAATAGTTTAACGAACATCATTGATATCAATGAGATGGGGATTGGCAGTCTGGTTGACCCTTATGATCTGCCTGAAGGTGAAGATGAACTACGGGCTTTGCGGGAAAAAGTTTTTGCCAAGGAAATGTACAAAGGAAGTATCGTTTCTGAGGATGGAACAGCAACACTGATCGTATTTTCCCTTTCCGAAGATGCAGATGTTGAAAAGGTTGCTAAAGCGGTTGTTCGGAAAACAGAAGAAATGCATCTGCCGGAAACACTGTATTACGCAGGTTCCCCGATGATGGTAACCGCAATTTCCGACCTCATCTCAGCTGATCTTTTCAAGTTATTGCCCATTGCCTTTTTACTTATTGCAATTATCCTGGCCATTTCCTTTAAAACGATCAGGGGCGTTGTTTTGCCTCTGGTCACAGTAGCAATTGCGATTGTATGGACACTTGGCATCATGGCCTTATTCGGATATAAAATGTCGATGATATCCAACAACCTTCCTATCATTCTGCTGGCTGTTGGAAGTGCATATACCATCCATGTATTGAACAGGATCAACCAGATGAAGGACACCGACAGGAAAAAAGCCCTGCTGAAAGCCCTTAACTACATATTCATCCCTGTGATCCTGGCAGCCATTACCACTGCCATAGGCTTCATGTCTTTCATTTTCGGCGCATACCTTACGATGATCCGCGACTTCGGAATATTTACTTCTTTGGGAACCCTTTTTGCGGCCTTTTTATCGCTTTTCTTCATACCGTCATTAATAGCCACATTCTCAATTTATAATAAGAAAGCAGTACATAAGCATAATGGAACCAAAACTTCCTTGTCGGAAAAATACTTTCTCATTCCATTAAAAAACACATTGGTTAAACATCCCAAATATATCCTTACAACCTGGTCAACGCTTATCCTTATCAGTATCATTGGCATTTTCATGATAGAGAGAAGCGTAGACATTCAGGATTATTTCAAAAAAGGAAACCCGGCGAGGACAGCCGAAAATATAATGATCAATAAGTTTGGAGGGTCAAAACCGATTTTTGTATTGTTCAAAGGCGACATTCAGAGCCCTGAGGTATTGAATACCATCGTTGAGACGTCCAATTATATGAAAGAAAGTCCGGATGTGCTAACAACCCAATCCATAGCCAATCTGGTAATGGAGATCAATATGGGAATTGGAGAAGGCATCCACAGGATACCTCCCGATAAGGAAATGATCGAGCAACTATGGGCTTTTACCCTCGACGGAAACGATATTTTAAAAACCTATGTAAATGATGATCTGACGGAAGCCATCATTATCTCAAAATTCATCTCACCTGACAATAAAGCTAAGATCGAATTTGCGAGATATATGAAAGAATATATTGAAGAACATTCGACAGAAGAATGTGAAATTCAGATCACCGGAATGCCATTTGTAGACATTACTATGGATGTTAGCCTGATCAGAAGTCAGTTCGGCAGCCTGAGCATTGCCATCATTATGGTAATTATTTTTGTGGGCTTGATCTTACGTTCTCTCAAAACAGGTATTTTCGCTACAATACCTATCATTGCTGCCATTATCATTCTATTTGGCGTTATGGGATTTACCGGCATTCCTTTGAATATTGCAACCGTTCTGGTGGCCAGCGTAGCACTTGGCATAGGAATTGATTATTCCATACACGTAATCACCAATGTAAAACACCTGATGCACTCCTATGAAGATGATATCAGCCATGCGCTGGAAGAGACTATTCTCATTAGTGGCAAAGCAATAATAATAAACGTGATCTCCGTATCAGCAGGATTTCTGATCCTTTTGTTTTCCGAAATGGTGCCTTTACAGTACTTTGGCGTTTTGGTTGCTTTAAGTATGGTGGGATCGGGCGTTGGATCACTCACTTTACTACCGGTGATCCTGATCCTTGATAATAGAAGAGTTAAAAAAAATAAATCTAAAAAAAATGACAATTAAGAGATATATCATCATTACCCTTGTCTCATTCCTGAGTTTGACCGCTGTCCGGGCACAGGATGCCCATGACCTGCTTGCCAAGATTGACAACATTATGTTCTCTCCGAAGGATAAACAGGGAAAGATATCCATTATCCTGGTTGAGAAAGATGGAGAAGAGAGTGTACGTGAAGCTGAAATGTTCCAAAAGGGACGTGATAAAAAACTATTCAGATACACTAAACCTGAGAAACAAGCCGGTATCGCTACGCTTTCATTACCCGAAGGAACAATGTGGCTGTATATGCCTGCATTTGGAAATCCAAAGAAAGTTACATTGCTGGCAAAGAGCCAGGCTTTTACCGGGACTGATTTCTCCTATGAAGACATGGCCACAGAGCCTTATGCAGAGCGCTTTTTACCAAGACTGGAAGAAACGGGAGCCAATACATATACCCTGGTGCTTACTCCAAGGTCGGAAAAATCCAATTATAGCAAGATCATTGTTACCCAGGATAAAACCCATTATTACCCCATAAAAATGGAGTATTTTGACAATAGTGGAAATGTATTCAAAGAAGCTACCTACAAGTATGAAAAGATTGGGGAATATTGGAATGCCAAAGAAGTAATCATGACCAATCTTAAGAAGGAACACTCCACAAAGATCAGGCTTACAGATGTTATTTTCGACCAGGGATTGTCGGATGATCTGTTTATGGTTGAAAACCTGAAGCCTGCCGAATAAGCAAACAGCACATTTTATCTTTTTATTTTATTAATGGGGAAGCATCCCCCATAATAACAAATGCGATATACCCTATATAGATAAGGATAAAAATACTGCCCTCCCATCTGTCGAGTGAGCGTCTTTTCCCTGTAAACATAAAAAGAAACAGAAGAAAACTTGATATAAGTACAAGCAGGATATCTAAGTTGTTTTTCAATTGAAAAGGAAGGGGGTTAATGCTTGAGCTTATCCCAAGAACGAAGAAAATATTGAAGATGTTTGATCCCACTACATTCCCTACGGCAATCTCAACATTATTTTTATAAGCAGCA
>CAZASJ010000110.1:0-9359 GCA_964487735.1 uncultured Bacteroidales bacterium
ATAACCGAACAATTTTCATTTTTCGGGGTTAAGTAGCTATATTGCAGAAACAATGGTTTTCTTCAACAAATAGAAAATAGATTCTATCATACATTTAGGAAAGCATGTACAAAATTGAAACGCCTGTAATCAACGGAAAATTTCTTTACTATGCATTTATTGCCGGTGGCAATCAAATACTGAAGAACCAGCTTGAAATTAACCGTATAAATGTTTTTCCGGTAAATGATAAAGATACAGGCTCAAACCTTGCTTCCACGATTCGTTCGGTCATCGACAATATCAAACCAGATCGCTCGTATAAGACAACTGTAAACAATATTGCAGATGCGGCTTTGATCGGTGCACGAGGAAACTCAGGAGTCATCTTTGCTCAGTTTTTACATGGTTTGAGTCGTGAAACAGAAAATACGCAGCATATAAGTTTAACCGAATTTGCTGAGAGTGTACGAAAATCCATTCCATACATTTACGAAGCAATGGCTAAACCTGCAGAGGGAACCATGCTTACGGTTATTAAGGAATGGTCGGAATTCCTCGATACTAAAAAGCACGCCATTCACGATTTTAAGAGCGTCATGATCGATTCTGTCGCCGTCCTGGAAAAATCATTGGCAGAAACCACTTTTAAATTGAAAGCATTGAACAAATCAGGTTTTGTGGATGCAGGTGCAAAAGGCTTTGTGGTTTTTATTAAAGGGATCATTGAATTTGCAAAGAACATAAACATCCGAAGCCTGGTGGTTGATTCCCAGGAAGGCATTTCTCTCGTTCACTCAGAAAAGATGAGCGATGAGGAGATCACACACCGCTATTGTACAGAAGCGATTATAAAGAATGTGAGCCTGAGCAAGTCTGACCTTCAAAAAGTCCTGAACAAAGGCGGTGATTCTGTTGTTGTTGCCGGTTCGGAAGAAGTTTGTCGCATTCATGTGCATACCAACCATCCTGCAGAACTTTTTCATGAATTGAAAGATATTGGAACGATCACCTTTCAAAAAGTGGATGATATGGTCAGGCAGCAGGAAACGGCTACAAAACGAAAATGGAATATTGCCCTCGTAACGGATTCTACTTGCGATTTATCACAGGATATTATAGATTTTTATCAAATTAATGTTGTTCCTATTAATTTAAATTTTGGCGACAACCATTACCTTGATAAAGTAACCATACAAGCAGATCAGTTTTATGATTTGCTTAAAAGCCGTGATGAATTTCCAAGGACATCCCAGATAAATGAACAAACGTTTACAAATCTGTATTCCCACCTGGCCTCGCATTACGATGCTATTGTTTCCATTCATCTTACAAGTCAATTCAGCGGAACATATGCTAACAGCCTTAAGGCCGGAGAACGCATTTCAAAAGAATTCAATAAAGCTGTTCATGTAATTGATTCCCGTAATCTTTCAGGGGCATTGGGTTTACTCGTATTGAAAGCAGCAAAGGAAATTGAGGCTGGTAAAATGCTGGAAACGATTGTTAAATCAATCGAAAGAGATGTGAGTCAAACAAAAATATTTGTCAGCGTAAAAAACCTGAAATATATGATCAAGGGCGGGCGCGTGTCCAGGCCAAAAGGCTTCATTGCAAATGCACTGGGCTTAAATCCTGTTATCTCTATGGGAGATGACGGAAAATCCCTTCTTTTTGGCAAGACTTTCAGTCAAACCGCAAGTTTGAATAATATCTACAAGCACATCCTAAAAACAGCTGCAAAAAAGAATGTTTGGAATTATATAATCTTACACGCCCATAATCCAGATGGAGCCATAAAGGCAGAAGATAGAATGAAAGAAATTACGGGTAAAAGCCCGGTTTCTGTAGTCAACATTTCGCCCGTTATCGGTATGCATGCCGGCAATGGTGCTATTGCCATTTCTTTATTGTTTAACGACTAAGATTCAGTAATATGTTTACTTATTTTCTACAAGCATCCCTCATCATCCTTATTCTGGTGACCCTTATCTGGATCTGGAGCATTGTAATTAAAAATGTAAGTATTATCGACATCTTTTGGGGCCTGGGCTTTGTCATTGTGAATGCTTTCTATGTATTCATGGCGGATGAATTATCGGCCCGGAATGTTTTATTGTTGGTTTTGGTGAGTATCTGGGGGCTGAGGCTTTCCATTTATCTTGCATGGAGAAATGCAGGCAAAGGAGAAGATTTCAGATACCAGGAATTCAGAAGGAAATTTGGACCGGAACGCTATTGGTGGTTTAGTTATTTTCAAACCTTTTTATTGCAAGGCGCTTTGATCATGATTGTTTCGCTTCCTTTATTGGGAGCAAATATCAGTGCACAATCAAATGAACTTAATATTCTGGATGGCCTGGCCATTATTGTATGGCTTATCGGTTTTGCATTTGAAGCCGGTGGTGATTTTCAATTAGCGCGCTTTAAACAAAAGCCCGGGAACAAAGGAAAAGTTCTGAATACAGGATTTTGGAAATATACAAGGCATCCGAATTATTTCGGTGATTCGGCTGTATGGTGGGCTTATGCCCTGTTTTGCGTGGCTGCCGGAAATTACTGGCAAATAATTGGGTCGATCATTATGACCTTATTGATCATTAAAGTATCAGGGGTAGCCATGCTGGAAAAAAGTTTAAACAATACAAAGCCACAATACCAGGAATACATTCAGAAAACAAGTTCATTCTTCCCATGGTTTCCCAAGAAATAAAGATCAATGGATTTCATTTATAATAATATCTGGTTTCTGCTTTTTGTAGCATGGGGCTTGCCTCTGGGATATTACAGAAGTAAATTCCGTAAGCTGATTTATCAAACTGATAATTGGGTAATTAATATCAAACCTGTTTTTGGAAAAGAACTTAAAGGACTGTTTGGGAATATCTACCCTGATAATTTGAAATATAAACGATTCAGAAACTTTTACAGGTTCTATTTGTCTATATATACAGTTCTATTTATTGCATATTTATTTTTAAACACAAATTCCGAAAAAATGGAAAAACTGGTAATCGGTAGCAGCATTCCGAAATTTGAATTACAGGATCAAAATGGGAAGCTGTTTTCAATTGATTCTGTCCTTGGAAAGAAAAATCTGGTGATCTATTTTTATCCGAAAGATGACAGCCCGGGATGTACAAAAGAAGCCTGCTCATTTCGTGACCAATTTGAAGTATTTGCTGATGCCGATGCCATGATCATTGGAATAAGTGCTCAGTCGGTAAAAAGCCACCTGGAATTTGCCAATAAGCACCGCTTGAATTATACTTTGCTGAGCGACAAGGGGAATAAGGTACGTAAGTTGTTTGGAGTACCTGCAAGCTTTTTTGGATTAATCCCCGGCAGGGTCACATACATATTCGATAAAGAAGGAATCCTAAAGTATATTTTTAATTCACAACTGCAGGCCGAGAAACATGTTGATGAAGCATTGAACATTCTTCAGGAAATGAAATGATAATCACACTGGAAATAATTGTTATTCTATTATCCTACCTATTAGGATCCATCCCTATTGGTTACTTATTAACTCATTATTCAACAGGAGAAAACATCCTTAAACATGGTAGTGGCAATGTTGGATCCACAAATGTCGGTCGGATAGCAGGGAAAAGAATCGCCACACTGACCCAAGTCCTGGATATGTCCAAGGGCTTGATCCCTGTAGCTTTATATTTCTTTTTTATGGAAGACATGCTGGGAGCGCCTGAATATTATGTTTACCTTCTCGCCCTGGCCACTATTCTTGGCCATGATTTCAGCATCTTTTTGAAATTCAACGGTGGAAAAGGAGTAAATACCACTCTTGGGGCATCTGTTTTAATAGCACCCTATTCCGTATTCCTTTCGGTCGCTATCTATTACATGGTGAGATTGCGTTTTAAATACGTTTCCACCAGCTCATTGATCCTCGGAATATCCCTGCCCCTGAGCGAATATATTTTCTATGGGATTAGCTCCACTTTTTATTACCTCTTAATTTGCATGGCGCTGATCATTTTAAGACATAAGGAGAATATTAAACGCTTGATGCAACATCAGGAATTAGAATCATAATACTTAATCGCATGGCATTTTACCAATTTCAACGAGAGCAATTCGTCCATACTTCCATCGAGGAATTATGGGATTTTATCAGCTCACCGCAAAACTTAAAAAAAATCACTCCCGAAAAAATGGGCTTTGATATTCTCAGTAGGGATATCCCCGACAAAATATACGCAGGAATGATCATCAGCTACAGGGTCCGCCCTTTATTTGGCATCCCAACCAATTGGGTAACCGAAATTACCCAGCTTGTTGATAAATCATACTTTGTGGACGAGCAAAGAGTAGGTCCGTACAGCATATGGCATCATCAACATATTATAGTCCCTGCTGAAAATGGTGTTTTAATGAAGGATATTGTGAGTTATAAACCCCCTTTTGGAATTTTGGGCAGAATGGCCAATACCCTGATCATCAAAAATAAACTAAACGAGATTTTTGATTACCGCACGGAAGTGCTGAAAAATATTTTCCCATCATGAGAATATGGTCTATACACCCCAAATATCTTGATTCCAAAGGATTGGTTGCACTTTGGAGAGAAAGCTTGCTTGCAAAAAATGTATTGCAGGGCAATACAAAAGGCTACAAAAACCATCCTCAATTGTTGCGTTTCAAGCAAGCGGAAAGTCCAATCGATTGCATCAACCAATACCTCGCAGCCGTTTATCAGGAATCACTCGATCGCGGGTATCAATTCAATAATGAAAAGTTCTGTATTCCCAAAGAGACTTCTGTTTTAACAGTAACTCAAGGGCAAATGGATTACGAAGCGCAGCATTTGCTTTCTAAATTAAAAATCAGGGATAGGGAAAGATACGATCTATTCATAAAAGAAACGAATATTGATGTACATCCCCTTTTCAGGATCATTGCCGGAGGTGTTGAAGATTGGGAAATCGTTTAGGTGTATAGAATTCGCACTTAATTATTAGAACTGTCAGGGTTTCTAAGATTAAACTACCAGAAAACAGTAGTCAGAAATCTGGTTATATTTTTGTGTATTTGGTTTCCCGTGATGTATCCGGGACAGCTTGTTTCTATGGTCAAACAAAGAAATGAACAAAAAAGATAATTCCGGAAAGCCAAGCCCCTATTTTGGATAAGTGTTCTAGATTTTTACTTTCAGGCAAATTGAAAGGGACAATAGAATTTTACCGGACCCAAGTATTCAATTATTCAGAAATGTAGTGCCACAAATCTTAGGAAGCAGCCTGCAAAACCTCTATTTCAATGTTAAACAGCTGTTGAGGATAGCCGGTGCAAATAAGAAGATTTACTACTCCTCAATATCTACCTCTATCTCATCCCTTTTCTTCCTTTGACGCTTAAAGATATCGCCAAAGCGATCGAAATCCTTTGTATAAAACACACCGACGCCCTGGGTATAGGGTGAGTAATAATCAATACTGTTGAAATTATTGGAGCGATTGAATGCACGAAGCCTGATGCGGCCATCGGGCCTTAGTTTATACTCAATATTCACATCTCCCACTATATTACTGGCATCCTGCTGACCGGTATTGTCTTTAGTCATTACGCCCACATTACCATCAACGATGAGGCGATTATCAAAAAATTGAGTGGACAGGGCCACTTCCACTTCATCCCTGTTGATGTCATCGCCTGGAATGTAATTGATCCCTATATCTACATCTCTCGAGATTTGGGATAACCAGTTGCTGAGCTGGCTGGAAATAATATTCAGGGAAGACGCAGACATATTGGTTGAATTGCTGGCGTAGCTGAAGTTGTTCATTAGCAATAATGAAACCATCTGCTGATTCATGAGGCCTGCATCATTGGTATCCAGAATGGCATAAATGGTTTGCTTAACTTCATTCTTAACATTCGGAAAATCAATACTGAAATGAATATCCGGATTGGCAAGTTTTCCTTTAAGGCCAAGGTAGGCATTAACATTAACGCGCTGACCTTCATACTCCGGGCTAATAGTGGCTCCGAGGCCACTCAAAGAGGTTTTTAACCTGTAAAGCGCCTTCAGATTCACATCGGCATTGTAAGGATTGCCATCAAAGCTGATCTTACCTCCCTGCTGTATTTCAAACCTTTTGTTAATGATGTTCTGAAGACTAAAGAAAAAAGTGCCTCGCAAGAAATTATAATCACCATAGATCCTGAAATCACCACGTGGATCTATTGTAAAACGGATTTCTCCAAAACCTTTTGAGTTTATATTCCCCATATTACCGGGAAGGAATATCATCAGTTCAGCTGTATTTTGAATTCCAATACGAAAATCAATATTCAGTCCTTTTAAGTCTACAGTATAGTCGAGTGCATCAAATTCATCTTTCAGTTCAACCCCTCTGAAAATCACAAAATCATTATCTGTAACCGTAAAGGAATTATTCAGTGGAAGGACGATATCAGCGCCCCTGGCTGTTACTACATCAGCATCAATATGAAAATCATCTGAATATCCGTAGAACCATACATCACCACTAACAATGGCCGATCCATAATAGGCTTCATTCTGATATCTGTTGGTATTGGTACAAATAAAGTCCGTTGCTTTTACATGAATATCGAAATTAAAATCACTCAAATTTTTATGAGTGATAACGCCATTGGCAACAGCCTGATTGCCTGCAGTATCGTAAACGATCAGGTCTTTCATTTTTATTTTACCATAATCAAAGTCTATCGTATCTGCAAAGGAGTAGCGGGTATTTAAATAATTGATCCTGCACTCGGTACGCATAAACCTCATCTCCCCTCTCAGGGTTGGCTTTTGGGTTGACCCGGCTATTTTAAAATCGCCGCTTACAACTCCCTTCAGTCCACTCAAATAACTATTAATAAAACTACCGAATGGTTCCAACCTTAGGTTGGCAAGGTTCAGTTCAAAATCCAGGTTATCGGTGGTTCGCTCAGGGAAATATGAGCCCTTCAATGAAAGGACATTGCTTTCCCCTACGTTTCCATAATAAATAATCTCTGAAATTACATCAACCGAACTCTGATCATTGTTCCAAACTGAATGAATCATTGCATCACCAATAAGCACACGATTCATTGTCAGATTTTTAATAAATAGGTTGGAATAAAAACCAGGCAGTTCGTAAACATTACTCAAACCAAAACCTCCATTAATAATCCCCCTGAGGGAAAAATCATAATTTCTGAAAATAATGTCAAAGTTTGAAAGACGCCATTTAATAAATTCAACAGTCAATGTATCTGACAACTTTTCACTCAGGATTCCATTTAGCTTTAAGCTCTGACTGCCTCCAATTACGTCGATGTTCTCAAAATTAAAATAGCGGTCACCGAAAATCAATCTGCTGTTTTTTCTAATTGTCCATAGTGAATCATTGATCATTGCCATGGCTTTGGTAAACCTGAGTTCACTTCTGTTGCTATCAGTATTGATATAATATCCCGTTATATCAGCCATATTGTGACGGATGGCATCTTCATCATTCCATCCAAGGCCAAAAATAAGGCTGTCATTATCGATCGTACAATTGAAGTTAAATTCCTCCAGTCCCAGCTGCAGTGTATCGCCTTTCTCCCGCTCTTTCAGCAGTATACGTTTTGTTTCACTTCCCAAAACAATATTATTCCCATTTGCCGCCGTAGTAAAATGGATGCTATCCGATTGAATCCCTCTATAGCTGACATATGGGATCATGGCATCAATTTCTGCGATGCTTGATTCGGAGTTGAACATTCCATTGATCATGCTGCGATCCTGCACAAAAAGTCCAGGCACAAAAATATTCAGCAGATCCTCTGTTTCCTTGACCTCTATATTAAAGCTGAGTGACTGAGGGTTGAGATCAGGAGCAGGGGCTGGCATGAAGGTCCAATTGCTGAATTCTTTACCGATCATATCATCAATAGCATACATTAATTCAAGGGTTGTAAAATTACCCTGAACCTGTGCATCCATAAAATCGGATGATAGCATGATCTTTCTGAACAGGTCGGTCCCTTTTAAACTGATGAAAGCGAGGTGATTCATAAACCATTCCTTTTCGCCTTCAGTATAATACAGGCTGTCAATCAGTATCCGGCCTTCAAGATCTTCAGGTTTATAGCCAATAAAATTACAATTGAGCATTAGGCTTAACTTCAATATGCTGTCCCTGTCGAGCATATTCAGGTTAAACAGATCCGCGTCAAAAATATTGGCTGTAAAATCGAAAAGGGGTTTTTCCTGATTGAAGTCCATAATGCCCTCAAAATCGAAATTTATCAGGTCATCCTGCACATCAACATATCCGTTAAACTTATTATTCGCGATGTCTCCTCTAACAGCTACCTGATTGAATATATTCCCCATGAATTCCAATGAATCAATATTGCCATGCATATTGATATTCACCGTTTCAGCGCTCAGCCCTGACCCTGAAACCATGGCATTCAGGTCCATCTCACCAAGGTATTCCTCCAGTTTAAGAAATTTACCCATATCGAAGCGTTGAGCATGAACTTCCCCTTCATAAACAATATCGGTATGATCTTCATTCTGGGTAAGAGAGATGTCTGTTGAAATTTTCCCAATATCCGACACAAAATCAGCAGTAGAAACAAAATCATTGTAAAAGCCGGTAAAAGTCCCCTTTATTTTCATTTTGCCAAGCACTTCCAGGTCTTCAGGAACCTGAACATGCCGAATATCGCCCGGAATGGCAAAACTCTCAATATCGTCCTGTGTTATTACAAACTCAGTGATATTCGTATATATGAAGGTCTCCCGAACATACGGCAGTCCAAAAAGTTTAACATCGCCACTAAATCGTGTACTATTGCCATAAGTGAAACGAAAATCACTCACTTTCAGATTATGGACCGTTCCTTTAACGTCTCCCCCTATCCTCAACAGGTTATCCATGACCAGAAGTGTGGGGGCAAAATATCCTATATCGACAAGGTTGATCTCGGAGGGACGGATACTGGATGTTATTTTTACCTCATCCGTAAAGTTCAGATAACTGGACCATGCATCGTACCTGAAGTCCAGGTCCAAATCGATATCGGATCGTGGCGTATGAATAAGCAGGCTGTCGGCTATCAGAAAAAGAGGGCTGAGCCTGAATTTACCCTGCATCTTATCCAATACAAATCCACAGCGATCATAACAACTCAATTCATTTACAGTAAAATTAAAGGTATCGTTCAATATTTTCAGGTCTTCGAGCTCCAGGGAGTTCACAAAAATATCGAGGTTGCTATAATCCATGCCAGGTTCACTTTTCGGTTTGGTCTCGTCTATATACCTGAACCTTACATTCTTAAGATCAAGCGCAGTTAAACTAACCTGCCATTTCGTTTGGCCATGGATGGTATCAATTACCGTA
>CAZASJ010000111.1:0-9351 GCA_964487735.1 uncultured Bacteroidales bacterium
GATATGACAGAAGCTGCGCGTGCTGCCAAACTGAAAATTAACAGAGATACCCTGGAAGCTGCAGCCATTAAAGACACTCATTATAAAGCCAGGATAAAACCTTTTTATCAGGGAAATCAGTTTTACCTTTTCATAACTGAAGTATATGAAGATGTTCGCCTGGTAGGAGCCCCCCCCTCAAATATTGGCAAATTCGGTGGTGATACCGACAACTGGATGTGGCCAAGGCATACCGGCGATTTTTCTGTTTTCAGGATCTATGCCGATTCAAATAACCAGCCGGCAAAGTATTCAGAGAAGAATGTTCCTTATAAACCCAAATACCATTTTCCAATTAATATTCAGGGAGTGGAGGAAGATGATTTTACATTTGTCTTTGGCTATCCGGGTTCTACCGAGGAATACATTCCTGCCTGCCGTGTGCAACATATCGCCGAAGTGGTAAACCCCATCAGGATCGACCTTCGCGGCAAACGACTGGATATCATTAATAGCTATGTTGTGAAAGATGATTTTGTCAGGATCCAATATTCAGCAAAATCAGCAGGAATTGCCAATGGATGGAAAAAATGGATCGGTGAAAATAAAGGCATCGATCGCACAAATGTAATTAAAGAGAAAAAGGCCCTTGAAGGAGCTTTTAGCTGGTGGGCAAAGAACAATAGTAAAATGAAGGACCAATATGGAGGGGTGATTGAAGCCTTCAATGAATTGTATACAAAGATCTCCCCTCTCGAAAGGGAGATGACCTATATGGCAGAATCTGTCTTTGGCATTGAGATCATCCGGAATGCCCGCTACTATTCCAGATTGGTTTCTGCATGCCAGAAAAAAGAAAGCACAGATGAAGAGGTACAGGCCTTAATTGCCGGATTAAAAGCAACAACAACAAGTTTTTTTAAAAACTATCATCAGGCCCTGGATAAAGAAACATTTATTGCTATGATCACTGCCTATCGGGAAATGGCTGATCCGGAATATCAACCCCAAGCCCTGAATGTCATAGATAAAAAATTTGGCGGAGATGTCAGCGCCTATGCAAATTTTGTTTTTTCAAAGTCATTCCTGGCATCTGAAGAAAGCGCTATGGCTTTTCTGGATAATTTCAAAAAGAAAAAATACAAGCATATCCTGAAAGATCCTGTATATTCCCTGGCAACAGCATTTTCGGATGAATACAATAACAATATGCGTCCGTCATTGATGAAATATTACGCTGAAGACGACAGTCTGCAAAGGATTTATATGAAGGGGCAGATGGAGTTTCAGCCGGATAAACGCTTTTATCCCGATGCTAATTTCACCCTTCGGGTTACCTACGGTACAGTTAAAGGTTTTCAGCCCAGAGACGCGGTTACCTATAAGCACTTCACAACGCTTGAAGGCATCATGGAAAAAGAAGATCCCAATATTTACGATTATGTAGTTGAAGACCGCCTGAAAGAACTCTACGAAAACAAAGATTATGGCCCATATGCCGATAAGGATGGAAGTATGCATATTTGCTTTACTGCAACAAACCATACTTCCGGAGGGAATTCCGGGAGCCCGCTGCTGAACGATAACGGAGAGCTTTTGGGGATCAACTTTGATCGTTGCTGGGAAGGAACGATGAGCGATATCGTTTATGATCCCGAAATGTGCAGGAATATCTCCATAGATATCAGGTACTGTTTATTCATCATCGATAAATTTGCCGGTGCCGGTCACCTCGTTGAGGAGATGACCCTGGTGAAATAAGAATTTAGATATCTGATATCTGATATCTGAAGTTTGAAGTAAATACATTTAATCACGGAGATTGATTCCCGGATTCTGGAATTCATTCATACCTATGCGTTTTTTTATTCTATTCATTTTCCTTTTTATTCAAAGTCCTGCTTTTATGCAGCAGTCGATCCATATCGAAGAAGCCGGGAAATACAAAGATCTTGGATTCAGGTCGGTATCTGAATATGATTTCCTGAATGAGTTTAAAGTGATGGAAGACAGCTGGGATTCGAGGTCCTCAGGCTTAAATAAGCTCGTTTTTGGATATCATCCTTATTGGGGTGGATCCAACTACCTGAATTATCAATGGGATCTGCTGAGTGATTTATGCTATTTTTCGTATGATGTGGACCCTTCCACGGGGCAAGCCACAAGTTATTATGATTGGCTGACATCCCCGGCCATTGACTCTGCACTGGCTCATGGAACACGCGTTCACCTTTGTGTAACCCTGTTTTCAGGTCATGCTACTTTCTTTGGCAGCCAGGCCTCGAAAAAAGTCCTTACCGATCAATTGATCGCTCTTGTCAAGCAGCGCAATGCCCATGGTGTGAGCTTCGATTTTGAAGCTGTTCCATCATCTCAGGGGCCAGCTATGCTGGAATATGTGGCAGATTTCTCTGAAGCCTTTAAGGATAGCATCCCGGATGGGATATTGAGCATTGCCATGCCTTCCGTTGACTGGAGCGGTATCTTTGAGGTGAGCATCCTCAATCAATATATCGACTTGTATATGATCATGGGCTATGATTATTACTGGAATTCAAGTAGTATGGCCGGCCCGGTGGATCCACATTATAGTATGACTTTCGATTATAAATACAATGTATCCAGGACTGTATCTTATTACCAGTCAGAAGGAATGCCCATGGAAAAAATGCTGCTGGGAGTACCTTATTATGCCAGGGAATGGCCCACTGCGTCAGGGATAGCACCATCAGCTGCAAGCGGTCACGGCGCGGCCTATACCTGGGCCAAGATAAAAACCAATAGTTCAGGAAATTATTCCCCGCAGAATAAACATACCGAGCCCAATTCCTTTGGCCCATATTATGCATATTATGATGGTGGATGGAGTCAGTGCTTTGTAAATGACAGGCAATCTTTTGCCAGACGATATAAATTGGTTGACAGAAGAGGCCTGGCAGGGATCGGCATCTGGGCTTTGGGCTATGATAATGGCTATAGTGATCTCTGGCAATTGATCGATGAGCACTTTGCACAGGGTGAATATATTGCCATCAATGATACATTGTTCGATAGTGGAGGCCCGGCATGGGAGTATTTTGATAATGAAGGATATACACAAACGATTCATGGAGTGAAGGATGGGAGCATCCGCCTCGAATTTATTGATTTTAACCTTGAAACAGGATACGATTCACTCTGGATCTATGACGGTTATTATCCTGGAGGAACGCTTATGGGTGGTTTTACCGGAAGCATCTTACCCTTTGAGATCTTTAGCTCAGATGTGGTAAGCCTTCGTTTTAAATCTGATCATGCCACCACAGCTTCGGGCTGGACTGCCATCATGGAAAGCATCCCCGTCTCGGTAAACGAACATGGAGTATCAGAAATGAAATGGAGGGTATATCCAAATCCGGCAAAGGATCATATTAATCTGCAGTTTTTATCTGAGAAATCGGATGGAATCCTGAGGATCTATAGCCTGAGCGGAACCCTTATGAGTGAAAGAAGCATCCCTTCAAATAATTCGAATACAACAATCAATATTTCAGCACTTTCTTCCGGCATCTATTTAATTGTTTTTTCATCCTCAGAGGTGCAATATCAGGAGAAAATTATTGTGAGATAGTATTTGGGGACAGGGTAGCGGATAACAGGAATTGGTTCTTGCTTGTTATTGGATACCGGATGAAAGCTTCCTGATTTACGCCCAAAAACTAATGCCTGACGCCTAATACCCGATACTGGATGCTTCACCTTCGGTGAACAAAGTGGATGCTGGTGAACGGCTACCGGTTACCGGAATCTGGATGCTGGATATTGACTTCAAACCATAATCCATAATCCAGTGCCTCCTCTGTAGTTTTAACGAAAGAGGATAATTCATAATTCATAATCAGCCCGACGCCCGATGCCTAAAACGGATGCCCCACCAGTGTTGCGCCTAAATACTGAACCTTCAATTGAGTGTATTGGGAATAAGGCAGGTACCCATTGAAATATTGAAACATTACCTGGAAGGTTCTGCTCCTACGGTAAGCGATCTCAATACCGGCAGCAAGCTGGGCGTTGAAACCCCAGTCTGTTTCCTGCAGTACCTGGAAATCGCCTCCGGCGATGTAATTGAAGTTGGATCCTTTTTTAACAGGAGCACGAAAGAGCAATCCCCCCTGAAACTTCCATATCCCACGACTATAGGGAGAATTAAAAACCATCCCTACACCTCCGTAATACCGCATTTTTTCAAATTGCCATGAGGCGTGGATATCGATGGCATCGTAGGTATTTCTGTTTTCTCCAAATGTTACCAGACCATTCCGGAATATGTATTCTTCAGAAAAATGCGATGAAACATGGTAGATGGCTGTCCGAAGAGAAAAACGCTTCAGCCTGAAGATGAAGGGAATACCAACCTTAAAGTCGGTGTTGATAAGGTTTACCATAAATACAGATGAAGGCTCAACAAATTCAAACTGAAAAAACACAGTGGTCATAAAGTCGATCTCAAAACCATAATCGCCTTTATTCCAGTGTACAACAGGAAGCTGAAACCCAAGTGCCAGCGGGGCGTAAATAAGATCTTGTTGATTGCTTCCCTCCCAGTAAGCATATAAGGCCCCTGACGATTGGCACTCAACCGGATCAAGGATTAAAGGGGAAAAATAATGCTCTTCAGGAAGAAAATCCACTGCCTTTTGCTTTTCCTGACCATTGGTTGTCGAAACGAACGCGATTAACAGAAAAAGGAATAATCTGAATTTCATAATAAACACAAATGTAAAGATTCAAATTGAATATCCCTTTTCAATGAAATTCTTTTTGATTGACCCAGCGTGTATACATATTTATAGCTTTGGGAGGAATTGCTAGAAGAATCCGCCCCCTTCCCCGGAAACTAAATGATCGCAGGGATGGATTCGGCAAGGAGAGGTAGAGGTCCGGGGAGGGGAGAATGCTTGCGCCTATGCAGGGTGCTGACATCTAATATCCAAGCATAGCACTTAATATCTGGTACTGATAGGATCTCGGCATTTTTGATTGTCGATTGTTGATTGGCTTAAGATGAAGAAGGAAGATCCTTGAAAAAGCCAAAAAAACACCTAAACAAGTGAAACTTCTTCCGCCGAACAACAGAAATATCGTAATTTTGCAGTTCTCAAGAAGCTATTGTATTGAATCAAAAGTTTAAGCGTAGAAATATGAGTGAGAAGGAACAAAAGGATAAGCTATTTAGCAATTTTCCTCCTGTTAGCACTTCCGAATGGGAGAAGGTGATCGAAAGGGACCTGAAAGGTGCCGATTATGATAAAAAACTTGTCTGGAAAACAGAACAAGGCTTTTCCGTACGACCATATTATCGTGCAGAAGACCTTAACAATGCTGAAACAACAGCATTACCGGGCGAATTCCCTTTTGTCAGAGGAAATAAAGTGAAAGGAAACGATTGGTTCGTCAGGCAAAATATCCGTGTTGGGGAAATGCAGGATGCCAATAAAAAAGCCCTTGATATCCTGATGAAAGGGGTTGATTCACTAGGATTTATACTGGATGATACCAAGGAATATAGCAAGGAAGATATTGATACCCTGTGTAAGAATATTTTTGCAGAGATTGTGGAACTAAACTTTGTTTGTGGTCAGCAGGCTGCGAATATTGCCGGAATTTTTCACGATCTGGTCGAACAATATAACCGCGACTTCAGCCGTGTCCATGGATCTGTAAATTATGATCCGTTCGGACGTCTGATCATAAAAGGAAACTATTATCAGTCACTGGAAGAAGATTTGGAGACCTGCAAACAAATGGTTAACAGCACTGCTAACCTGCCAAACTTTAGAGTGATCAAAGTGAATGGAAGAAATTTTCATCATGCCGGATCAAGTATCGTACAGGAATTGGCATATTCGCTATCAGCAGGTGCTGAATATTTAACCCACTTAACAGAACTGGGCTTGTCGGTCGACAAGATCGCTCCTGCCATGCGCTTTAACTTCTGCGTAGGGCCAAATTACTTTATGGAGATTGCCAAGATCAGGGCCGCCCGTCAACTTTGGGCTACCATCGTCAAGGCATATGGGCCCAGCAGTAATGACATTGCCAAAATGAGCATTCATACCGAAACGGCATCCTGGAATATCAGCGTTTATGATCCCCATGTGAATATGCTCAGGACCACTACGGAATCGATGTCGGCAGTGATCGCAGGAGTGGATTCTCACCTTGTAAAACCTTTTGATGCTGCTTTTGAAAAACCTGGTGAGTTTAGCGAACGCATTGCACGGAATCAACAGCTATTATTGAAAGAAGAAGTATATCTCGACAGGGTAGCAGACCCTGCCGCAGGATCATACTATATTGAAAACCTTACTGCCTTATTGGTGGAGCAAGCATGGAAATTATTTCTGGAAGTGGAAGAAAAAGGTGGTTTCATTGAAGCAGTTAAAGCAGGCTTTATTCAGCAAAGGATCGAAGAAAATGCAGAAATGCTGAATACATCCTTGGCGACCAGGAAAAACAGCCTTCTCGGAACAAATCAATATCCGAACTTTAATGAGCGTATCGAAAAATATATTCCTGCAGAGGTATTTACGGCCACTGACTTCACGGAAGAAAATGCCATCGTGGAAACCTTAAAACCCTATCGCGGCAGCCAGGTATTTGAAAAGATGCGCAAGCGAACCGACGATTATGCACGTGAGAATAAACGGCCATCCGTATTTATGTTTACTTACGGAAATCTGGCAATGCGCCTTGCAAGGGCACAATTTGCCGGTAATTTCTTTGCTGTGGCAGGATTTGATCTCATCGATAATCTGGGATTCAAAAGCATCGAAGAAGGCGTTCAGGCAGCCCTTGAAAGCAAAGCTGAGATCGTCGTAATCTGCAGCGCAGATGATGAGTATGCTGAGATCGCTCCAAAGATCAATAATGCCCTTAAAGGAAAAGCTATCGTTGTGGTTGCCGGATATCCAATAGATATTATTGATGAGTTGAAGAAAGCAGGCCTGGAGCATTTCATCCATATGCGTTCCAATATTTTAGAGAGTCTGCAGGGATTCCAGAAAGACCTGAATATTTAGAATAAATTGAAATAATAAGACATGAAACCGAATTTCAGTCAGATAGATATAAAGAAAAGCTCCGCGGCGAAACAGGATATTCATAACTGGGAGCATGATAATCACATCGAAAAGGATTGGAAAACTCCTGAAAAGATAGACCTGAAGCCTGCTTATACAGCTGATGACCTGAAAGGGATGGAGCATTTGCAATATGCTGCCGGGCTTCCGCCATATCTGCGTGGGCCATATTCAGCCATGTATGTGATGCGTCCATGGACGATCAGGCAGTATGCAGGATTCAGCACTGCTGAAGAATCAAATGCTTTCTATCGCCGTAACCTGGCGGCAGGACAAAAAGGGCTTTCAATTGCATTCGACCTGGCTACCCATCGGGGCTATGATTCCGATCATGAACGCGTTGTAGGTGATGTAGGTAAAGCGGGTGTGGCCGTTGATTCCATCCTTGATATGGAGATCCTCTTCGACCAGATTCCACTTGATAAGATGTCGGTATCCATGACCATGAATGGAGCCGTACTGCCCATCATGGCATTTTACATTGTGGCAGGCCTGGAGCAAGGTGCAAAGCTGGAGCAATTGAGTGGTACGATACAAAACGACATTCTCAAGGAATTCATGGTAAGGAATACATACATTTATCCCCCACTCCCGAGTATGCGCATCATCGCTGATATATTCGAATATACTTCGAAGAAGATGCCTAAATTCAATTCCATCAGTATTTCCGGCTACCATATGCAGGAAGCAGGAGCTACGGCAGATATAGAACTGGCTTATACCCTGGCCGATGGATTGGAATACCTGAGGGCCGGTGTCAATGCGGGTATGGACATCGATTCTTTTGCACCACGGATTTCATTTTTCTGGGCAATTGGTATGAATCATTTTATGGAGATCGCTAAAATGCGAGCTGCCCGCATGCTTTGGGCGAAGATCGTTAAAGAATTCAATCCTAAAAATCCTAAATCCATGGCATTGCGCACACATTGCCAAACTTCAGGATGGAGCCTCACCGAGCAGGATCCATTTAACAATGTGGCCCGTACCTGCGTGGAAGCGATGGGTGCTGTGCTGGGTCATACCCAGTCATTGCACACAAATGCACTGGATGAAGCCATTGCATTGCCTACTGATTTCTCTGCCAGGATCGCAAGAAATACACAGATATACATACAGGAAGAAACGAATGTTACCCGCAGCGTTGATCCATGGGCAGGTTCCTATTATGTGGAAACCCTGACACATGAGATTGCGAATAGGGCATGGGAGCATATCAAGGAAGTTGAAAAATTGGGCGGCATGGCCAAGGCCATCGAAACCGGCATTCCAAAAATGCGCATTGAAGAAGCTTCTGCAAGGAAACAGGCACGCATCGACTCACATAAAGATACGATTGTAGGTGTAAATAAATACAGGCTTGAGAAAGAAGATCCCATCGAGACCCTTGAAGTAGACAATCCTGCAGTGCGCGAAGCACAGCTGAAACGACTGGCTCTCTTAAGGGCCGGAAGGGATGAAAAAGCCGTTCAGGATTCACTGCAAGCGATCACAAATGCCTGTGAAACCGGCAAAGGCAATTTACTGGAACTGGCTGTGGATGCTGCTCAGAAACGAGCCAGCCTCGGCGAGATCTCTTCTGCTTGCGAGAAAGTATTCGGCCGCTACAAGGCTGTAATAAGAAGCATATCAGGAGTGTATTCTTCCGAGTCAAGGGGAGATGCAGGATTCCAGAAAGCATGTGAGCTGGCCGATAAGTTTTCTGAACTTGAAGGCCGCCGTCCAAGGATCATGGTTGCCAAAATGGGACAGGATGGTCACGATCGGGGCGAAAAGGTTGTGGCCACAGGATTTGCCGATATTGGCTTCGATGTGGATGTTGGACCACTTTTCCAGACTCCTGCTGAAACCGCACGCCAATCGGTAGAAAATGATGTTCATATCGTAGGTGTTTCCAGCCTCGCTGCAGGTCATAAAACCCTGGTCCCACAGCTGATAGAAGAACTGAAAACCCTGGGAAGGGAAGACATTATGGTGATCGTGGGCGGAGTGATCCCCCCACAGGATTACGATTTTCTGTATAAAGCCGGTACCGTTGCCATCTTCGGGCCTGGCACGGTGATCTCCAATGCAGGGATTAAACTGCTTGAAATCTTGATCGCGAGCAGGGAAGGGTAGAGTCTGGATACTGGATGCTGGATACTGGATGCTGGATATCCCGAAAAACCAGAATTCTTTGATTTCATTGTTTTTCGTGGATCCTCGATCCCGGGGACCGGGAATCGTGACTGGATGCTGGATTGATCATGCC
>CAZASJ010000112.1:0-9334 GCA_964487735.1 uncultured Bacteroidales bacterium
GAACTATTCGATTTGGAATGGGAGCCATTAAAGGAGTGGGCGAAGCGGCCGTGACAGCCATCATCGCTGAACGTGAAAAGAGGGGGCCATTTGTTAGCATCTTTGATATGGCCAAGCGGGTGTCGCTGAAATCTGTGAACAAAAGCTGCTTTGAAGCCCTTGCTAAAGCAGGTGCCTTTGATGGCTTTGAGGGTACACACAGGGCACAATTCTTTCATCGCCAGAATTCCGATGATACCATTTTCCTTGAAAAGGTAATCAAACATGGAGGCAGATTTCAGGAAAAGGAAAATTCTTCTCAGCAATCACTTTTTGGTGAAGATAGCAGCGTTGAGGTCCCGGATCCGGAAATGCCCGATTGTAAACCCTATTCTAAGATCGAGCAATTGCGAAAAGAAAAGGAAGTAACAGGCTTTTATATTTCCGGCCACCCCCTGGATGATTATAGCCTTGAAATTGACAACTTTTGCGATACAAACCTGGCAGATCTGTTTAATGATACCAAACATTTCTTTAACCGGGTTGTTACCATTGCAGGCATGATCACCGGTGCGCAGGAGAGAATGACCCAGAATGGGAAACCATTTGGATCCTTTATACTTGAAGATTTTAATGACACCCGTAAGTTCTTTCTGTTCTCGGAAGATTATCTCAAAATGAAGCATTTCCTGAACGAAGGCTTTAACGTTCTGGTTCAGGTAAGGGTGCAATACAGAAGGGGAGGACAGGAGCAACTTGAAGTAAAGGTGATCAATATCAGCTTACTGGCTGAAGCGCTTGAAAAATTCACTGAAAGTATAACCATTACCTTAAAGACGGATGAAATTACGGGGGAACTAATTGGCAAACTGAAGAAAATGATCAAAACGAAATCAGGTAAATGCAAGGTGAAGTTCAGAATCGAGGACCTCGAAAACAAAACCAGCCTGAGCATGAAGCCAAGGAATAATGCCGTTGACCCAGCAAGCTTTATTTTGGAATTGAAAAAATATCCGGGGATAGAATATAAACTTAACTAATAAGGGATATATTCGTTAGAATATCAGCATGATGAAAAATAAAATCTTAAATTTGTTGTTTCAATATTGTTCAACTTTAATAAATTAGAAAAATGGCTATAGAATTTACCGATGCTAATTTTGAGGAGCTCGTACTCCAATCAGATAAACCTGTAATTGTCGACTTTTGGGCGGAATGGTGTGGCCCATGCCGTATGGTTGGCCCCATCGTGAGCCAATTAGGCGAAGAATATACTGGAAAAGCAGTGGTTGGAAAACTAAACGTGGATGAAAACCCAGGTATTACCATGAAATTTGGGATCAGAAATATCCCCACAATCCTTTTCTTTAAGGGCGGTGAGCAAGTTGACAAACAAGTGGGTGCAGTTCCGAAACAGGTGCTCGAAGGTAAACTCGAAAAACTCTTATAAAACATTGATATTTTATCATCCCTGTTGAGAGACGTACAAATTTGTGCGTCTCTTTGCATACCCTGAAACCACTTGATTATGCCCTTTTCCATTGATCAAAACCGACTGCAACAATTTGGTTCGCTTGAGTTTATTGCCAGGCAGGTGGTGGAGGGATTTATTACCGGTTTGCACAAAAGTCCCTTCCACGGTTTCTCTGTGGAATTTGCCGAACACAGGCAGTATAACAGCGGGGAATCGACCAAGCATATCGATTGGAAACTATACGGACGTACCGATAAGCTGTATGTGAAAAGGTATGAGGAAGAAACCAATCTGCGCTGTCATATTATCATCGATAATTCAAGCTCGATGTATTTTCCCGTGAAAAATAATATCAGCATAGATAATCCAAATAAGATTACATTCTCGGTTTATGCGGCTGCAGCTCTTATCAACCTTCTCCAAAGACAGCGTGATGCGGTCGGACTGAGCCTTTTTTCCGATACCATTGAGCTCACAACTCAGGCACGTTCAACCTCTGTGCATATGAAGTATCTCTATACAGAGATGGAGAAGATGCTCAAGCCAATCGAAACCAAAGTAAAGAAGACTACAAATGCTGCATCAGCCATTCACAGCATTGCTGATATGATACACAAACGTTCACTGGTTGTTATTTTTAGTGATATGCTGGAACGTGATGGTGATCTGGATGAGCTGTTTTCGGCATTGCAGCATCTGCGATACAATAAACATGAAGTAATTCTTTTCCATGTTGTGGATAAAGCAAAAGAACTGGATTTCGATTTCGAAAACCGTCCCTATAAATTTGTGGATATGGAAAGTGGCGAAGAATTACGCCTCACTCCCATAGAAATACGTGACCAATATGTGAAGAGTGTGAATGAATTTGTAAGTGAACTTACACTCAGATGCGGAAAGTACATGATCGACTTCGTTGCTGCCGATATCAATGCAGGCTTCCGACAGATACTGCATCCATACCTGCTTAAGCGGGAAAAACTATATTAACATACCACTCATGAGAAAGTCAATTATTTTGTCCGTTCTTCTTCTATTTGCCGGATCAATGCTAAGTGCCCAGCGAAGCAGAGCCTTGCAAGATCTTCAGGATTGTGAATGGAAGACTTTTAAAGAGTTTATCCGTTATAGCGAAGAGAATATCCCCGATACAAGTATAGATGTAAAATTCTACCATCTCGATCTCGAAATAGCCATCGATTCCCCCTATATTGCAGGGCAGGTTGCATGCCACTTTGAACCGCTGGTGAGTGGGCTTGAACAGATATGGCTAAGTCTCAATAGTTCGCTACATGTAGATAATATTAGCGGGAATACAAACTCCTTTTATCAGGTGGGTGATTCCATTCTGATAAACCTTGATGCTGCCTATGGGCCAGGAGATGAACTTTCTGTAGAAATAAGCTATCATGGTGTTCCGGTAATGGCAGGTGGCTACAAAGGCCTGAGGTACGAAACACATCATGGCAATGAACCCATCATCGCTACGCTATCAACACCCTATCTTGCTCATTACTGGTATCCGTGCAAGGATGGCCCATCGGATAAACCGGATTCAGTTTATGTAGATATTAGCATCCCTGTTAAGTTTGTAAATGGCGTTGAAGTAATGGCTGTTTCTAATGGTTTGCTCGAGAATGTGATTGATAACATTACGGAAAAGACTTACCAATGGAGGCACCGCTACCCCATTGTCACCTATTATGTGATGGTATCCATCTCAAACTTTGTGCAGTTCAGTGAAGATTATGTGGGTATCTACGGTGAAGAATATCCGCTTGATTATTATGTTTTTCAGCAGGATCTTGCCGGTTCGATAGCAGGCCTTGAAGACCTTCCGCAGGTGCTGGATGTATTCTCTGAAAAGTATGGGGAATATCCTTTTTCAGATGAAAGGTATGGCATGAGCCAATTGGGGTTTTATGGCGCCATTGAGAACCAGACCAACACCATTCAGAACAATATGCTGGAAGGATGGTTTAATGTTTCCATACATGAACTGGGACATATGTGGTTTGGGGATATGATCACTTGCGGGAATTGGCACCATGGCTGGCTGAACGAAGGATTTGCTACCTACTCAGAAGCCGTTTATGTGGAAGCCATTTCAGGTTTTGATGAATATGCTGATTATGTAGAAACTTTTGAGTATTTCAATGGTGGCACCTTGTATCTGGAGAATGCCAGTGATACTTTCAATATTTTCCAGGGGATCATTTACAGTAAAGGTGCTTATGTGCTGCATATGCTGAGAGGTGTATTGGGCAACGAGACTTTTTATGATTGCCTCTATTCGTATGCCACAAATCCTGACCTTATGTACGGGCAGGCAGTAACGGAAGATTTTCAGGCAGTATGTGAAAATGTTTCAGGGGAGGAATTAGGTTATTTCTTCGATCAGTGGGTTTATGATGCCTACTATCCTGAGTATCATTTTAATTTCGAGAACAATGGCGACAGCCTCACTTTCCTGCTCTGGCAGGTTCAGGAACAGGCAGGCCGCAGGCCTTTGTTTGAAATGCCTGTGGATGTTAAACTGTTTTTCACTGGCGGAGGTGATACCACCGTTAGGGTGTGGAATGATGAAATCTATCAGCTGTTTACCCTTGCAGTTCCTCAAGCTGTGGGTATGATGCAGGTGGACCCGGATGCCTGGTTATTAGAGAAATCATTTTATCATCCTGAAATACCTGTTGGACTGGATGAGGATGGAATAAATAAGAGCAATATCCTGAAAATATTTCCAAACCCCGTAGGGGAAAGTGCTGTGATTGAATTGGATATGGATGATATTGAAAGTGCCGATCTTCGAATTTATGATCTAAAGGGACGCGAAGTCATTGCCATGCATAATCTCAGATCAGGATTGCATTCCCTGGATCGCAACAGCCTCCTGGCGGGTGTTTACTTTTATGTATTGCAATCAACTTCCGGCGAAGCACTTGCTTCGGGGAAACTTGTATTTAAATAAGTTTGGCGGCATCGAAAACCGGGAATGTGCTAAGCCTGCTAACTGATATTCATTCCAATTCTTCGGTGCACCCTGAAGTTTTCCGGCATCTGTGGTCATTCATGAATTTACAGTTTTATTCTCAACTGTAGTTTCATATCCGGTAATTTATTTCCAATTATTTCATCAGCCCCGCTGCCAATAACTGAGCGATCGCTGTAGCATGTGAGCGAAGCCCGCAACCAGAACTGAAGCCAGTTGAGCGGGGTATACGTGAACAAAAGATAGGTTCGGAAGCCCCTGCCATAATATGCCGGCATGGAAGACGAATTCAAAACATCATTCTCATATGCATAAAGCCGGCTATCATAGTCATCTGTATGGAACAAGGCATATCTGAAGCTTAGTTTCATCGGAAGTTGCTCAGGGTGGAAGAATAAATCAATTAAAAGCAAGGACCCACGCACATCAGAATTTAAAAGAGCGTTCTTTACAATGGTATATTCCGCCTGGCTTTTTATTGAAAAAGCGGCTGATATCATGTGCCTTATCTGAAACCTGAAGTTATGCTTTGATTCATTTCCCCCCGCATCTACCCAGGTTTTATTATCACTTGCCTTTATGGTTTTCTTCTGGTATCTGTACCTGAATGCCATCCGGGATTCTCGTGTAGGGAAATAGGCCATATCCAAGAGATTTTCCTGGCCCCTGATCATGCTAAGCGAGCGAGATGTTAACCATGGATAGGCATACTGATCTGTGGAAAGTTGAAGGGACATTCTCCGCGACAGGGCTGTTTCCATGGCAATCTTCACACCCCTCTCATTTGCATTTCCCGCCCTTCGTCCTAAGGCTTGCGCTAAAAAGTTCTGGTAATTCTTCCTGTACTCCCTGAAAAGGATGCTGATGATGGCTCCATTTTCAGTATTATGGGTGAGTCCGCATAGAAGGGCCCAACCACCATTGATGCTGTACCCGAATTCCCCGTAAAGGTTCGTCTTCCTGAAAAGAAAGTCGAGATCAATACCTGCATTCAGGTTTTCTTTTCCGTAAAAGCTAAATACCTGATCAGCCGCATCTTCTTTTTTTATTGCTGTATTCAGGATCGTTTTGAAGGAAGTTAAGCCCAGTCTGAACCGATCTGCAGAATAGCTCATGTGTCCTCCGAAGTATTGTTGCTTAAGACCTGACTTGACGTTTATTTCATTTAGAGTGCGGTGGTATCCACTGTTGGGCATGGAACTGACATACCCACTGCTGATATTTGCGTCGATGCTCTTACTGGAGTAGAAGGAAATGTACTCAAAACGTTTGAATGCCACCTTAATAGCGGCACCTCTCATGAAGAGGTTTTCGTTTGAGGAAGTGTTGGCGCGTATTCCGGGAGCATAACGCTTGAGTGATGAAGGATCGCTTCCCCCGCTGAACGACAGCCCGGTCCAAAGGACCAGTCCCTGCCCGCAACGTATATGATAATCACCCAGAATAACAGCCCGGAGAATTCCATTGGTTTTGTATTCCAGGTGTGCTGAGTAGAAATCGAATCCGTAATTATCTTTTATTTGCTGGCTGATGAATGGAGGAATCCCTTTCCTGGGGGAGATGAACACTTCCCCTGCATCTTTCTCAGCCAGTATTCCCAGGCTGATCTTGTTTCGTACAATGTATCTGTAGCGCAGGTAATAGGCGTTTGCATCGCCCAGGTAGTATGATCCTGTTTTGCTTGCCTGCAATGAGTCTGCCGGAGGGATATATCCTGCTGTCCCGGCCAGCTTTCGCTGAAATCGAAAAATGATCTCATGCCTGCCTGAAAGGATGTTTTTTGGACTGAAACTTCTTTTTCCGGCTTCACCAAAAATAATAAATGGCATGATCTTTTCAAGTGTCGGCCTTCCCATCCCCTCAATCAAACGGAGTTCATATATTGAGTGGAAAATGCCATATTTCGTCCTGTAATCCAGAAGGTTTTTGATTTGCACATCATTCAGTATACCCAGGTTTTCCAGTTCTTGCTTATCAGTGGCATTGATGTTTATGGGATGTTGGAGATAATATTCAAGTTCATTGGAGGCCTCCGTCAGGTCCAAACCCTCATCTGAAGCTTTCTCCATGTTCTCAGTTCTGGCTTCGATAATCTCTCTGCCTCTCAGCATAAGGCTGTCGGTTTGCTGGGAAACAGCCATCCGGGTCAGAAAAAAAACGGATAATATCAACAAAAGGACAGATCTCATTTCCCAAAAGAATATGTAAATGAAAGTTGAGGTGAATATCCAAGCCATGTATGCACCGAAGAAGCAATGTCAATTCGCATCTTCCTGATCTTAAAGCCTGCTCCGAAGGTGTATCGAGCTGCACCACTTGTAATTCCGGCTCTTACGAAAAAGATGTTTTTGATGCGGTATTCGGCCCCCGCACAAAAACGCAGGGGGCTTCCATCCGACTTTTGAATTTCAGCGCAGAGCAAGAAGGCCGGCTCTGGCTTAAACCCAATGCCTGCCCTGAAAAGAATGGGAATGTGGTCCTCAGAATTGCTCCATCTGCTCCGCAGGGGATTAAATACATGACATCCCAGTGATAGTTTTGGCGTAATGCTGAGCTGTATGCCTCCTTCAAAAGTGAAAGCATGCTTGTTTCCATGGCCTTCGGCAATGTTCAGGCGGAGGTAGTCAAGTTGGATGCCTGCCGAGAAGTGATTCCCGAAGCGCATGGTATAGCCCAGCCCACACTTCATCTCACTGTATAAGCCTCCTCCGAAATGATCCATATCAAGCATGAATCCTCCCTTCCCGGCAGGGACAAAAATTCCCAGGGCTATCCGGTTCAATTCAGGGATCAGAAAACTGTTTTCAAAGAAAATGGCCGCTTCCACTCTTTGCAGGCCTGCAGCTCCTGCCTGGTTATTGAAAATGCCCCATATGTCTTTGGCATTCAGGCTGCAATGGCCCATTCCTATTTTCCCGGCTCCTACCGGATAGCTTAAAGATTGCCCTGAAAGGCCTGAAAGAGTGAGCAGGATCAGTACCGGCATGAACAAAAGTCTATTCACTACGTTTTATTTTTTGATACTTTTGTTAGCCCCCTAATGATTAATACCGGAAAATGAAAAATGTCCTCACTTTTCTTGAAGATTTAAAAAAAAATAACGATCGCGATTGGTTTCAGGATAACAAAAATCGTTTTCTGCAGGCCAAAGATGAGTTTGAAACATTTGTGACGGAATTGATTCCGAAACTGGCCATGATCGACAGAGACCTTGCGGGCCTGGAAGCCAGGAAATGTGTGTTCAGGATATACAGGGATGTGCGGTTTTCCTCTGATAAGTCGCCCTATAAAACAAATATGGGTGCCGCCATGACAAAAGGAGGGAGGAAAAGCCCTTATGCAACCTATTACCTGCATCTTGAGCCTGGAAATGTTTTTGCCGGAGGTGGTATTTGGATGCCTTCAGGCCCGGTGCTTAAAGCCATGCGCCAGGAAATCTATTACAATGCAGATGAGTTTAAGAAGATCCTTGATAATCCCTCTTTTAAAAAATACTTTAATAAACTGGATGGAGAGCAACTTAAAAGGCCTCCCCGCGATTTTCCTGCAGATTTTCCTGATATAGACTTGCTAAAATTCAAGAGCTATATATGCGGCCGTCGAATGGAGGATTCCATCGTGACATCAGAAAAATTCATGGATGAATTGCTGGATACATACAAAATCCTGCACCCTTTCAATTCATTTATTAACCGTGCACTTGCGGAAATATAGAATATCCAACCGTTAACTGATTAACAATAGCCGTAAACTGATTCCTGCTTTACATGAAAGGGCTATGCACCTAGATTTGTATATGAATTAATTTGGTTAATTAATTTCTCCAAAAGGAAAGCGTTCTTGAAAGTTGTTTTGATTTCATATTCCAGGTTTATTTTCATAATCAAACTAATTTCTCATACGGTTCTTTCAAGAATATTTCCTATAATTTGGGTTAATAAGTTGTTCGTTTAAAAGCTCCGTGAAAGCGGAGCTTTTTTTTATCGAATATTAAAGAAGCAGATTAACAGGCAGACGGAAGAAAGGGTGCTTGGTTTATTTTATTTTTTTATTGTAAACCAGCTTATCAAAGCACAGATAGTTCCTGCAGCAATTGCAAGAGGGGCGCCAAGAATGCTTGACATCAGTGCCACATCCAGGATGATTTGTCCCATGGCGGGATCAAGCCATTTGATGGTGTCCATAAGTGTTCCTGCGATATAGCCGGCTTCCCAGCTCAGTATCCATGCAATAAGACTGGCTGTGGCTGTAACCAGAAACATGAATAAGCTCATTTCATGCCTTTTTCTGGGTTTTTTAAAAACGATCGCTGAAAGTTTTCTCGCAATAAGCTCCCCCACATACATTCCTATAAGCAGGGATATCAAGCCTACGATCAGGATCTTCCAGTACGGCCCTTCCATTCCACTTCCGGGGCCCCAGTTGAAGCCTGCACCAATGATGGTAAAAAACAAGCCAAAGACTGCTCCTACCAGTGAGGATAGCCACATGGCAGTGAGCCTGATGCGCTTATGATTCCATTCCATAACTCAAGTTTTTTCTAAAGATATAGAAAATAATTAGATGCTGGATGCTTCACCTTCGCTTATCATCATCCGAAGCCACGGCGAAGGATGAAAAGCTTCGATGAACACAGTGGATGCTGGCCACTGGGTTCTGGGTTCTGGGTTGATCATGCCTAGCACCCAGTACCTAGTACCAAATTCCGAGTTCGTATTTCCGAGTTCGTATTTCGTAGTTCATCATCCAGAGCCTCCTCTGTAGTTTTAACGAAAGAGGATAATTCATAACCCATAATCATTGGTATGCTGGTGAACGGCTACTAGTTACTAGTTACTTGTTTCTTGTTTCTGGTTTTTTATTGATTCATTTTGCCATTTCAACTCCCT
>CAZASJ010000113.1:0-9105 GCA_964487735.1 uncultured Bacteroidales bacterium
CTGAATCGAGGATGTTATCTTCGTAATACCATTGGTAAGTTTCTGACTGAATGACAGCATCGAATTCCATGGTTCCTTCGATGGGTTTGTCGTCAATGAGTTCGATATATTGCTCATTACTCACATAAACATGTGTCAGGTGGTTTATCCAATCACCGTTATTGGTCAGGTTTCCGGTGATATACAGTTGCAGCATTTCGCCAGAGTAATTGTCCATGATAATCCCATGATTGATCAGGTCACCATCAATATTGAGATAATATCTCTTTGCTCCTCCCCCGTATAGGTTCGGAATTAGCGTGTCATTGACTGTAACCATGCCCTGGAAAGAAACATTCTCATCAACAGTAGTGGTTTCATATATTGAGATATCATTTGTGCAATCCAGGTTTTGCAGGAACCCTCCATGCAATTCAGCATTTTCGAGGCTTCCATTGTAAAGCCATCCTCCCATATAAAGCTTTTGCCCTTCCATCATCAGGACGGATTTTCCCAGGTTGAAATCGCCTGTAAAGCTTAGATCAGTTGTCGCTGACAAAATATTGGTGCTATCGACATTCATAAAATTACCAGCAAACTGCGAACCATCGCCCATTTGGATCTGCTGGCCTTCATTGCCGGTCAATATGGTTTCTTCATGAATCCAAATCCCATTGTTTTCAAAATCCGATGACAGATTCAATCTGAGCCTATCTCCTGTATTGTAGTTTTGAATAAGCCCGTCATTGATAAAGGATCCATTAACATCGAGATCATAAAAGCGGCTACCACCTCCATATTCATTCGATTGTAGTGTGTCGATGATGCGTACATGGTTTAAAAAAACATTTCCGTCATCGCAGGTGACTTTGCCATGTATCTCAAGGTTGTCAAGGCTTGTAACATTCTGGATATATGCATCCTTCAACAAGCAATTATCTATATTCCCATTCTTCAGCCAACCCCCTACCGTAAGCATGCCATTTAGCATATGCAAGGTTGCTCCGCCAAGCTCAAAGTCATTTGTGATGGTAATATCTGTTTCTGTAGATATTGGGCTCGCACCGTTAAGATCTTCAAAAAAGCTATCGAAAAACATGCCTTCCGCCTGCGTGATATGCTGTTCATCAGAACCAGTGAATTTGACATAATAACACGACCATTCACCATTGTTTGTAATATCGCCGTTTATGAGGATACTGAGGCGGTCATCGTTTTTAGCATCCTGATCATCCCTGATAACGCCATTGTTGACAAGATCTCCATCAATCAGCAGGTTCTGAATTCCCAGTCCACCTCCGTATACGCTGTTTTCCAGGGTATCAATCACCGTAACAGTACCCATAAATTTCAAGGTGTCGGATGGGTTTTTATTTACCGAAAAGCGACCTTTGATTTTAAAATCACCTTCCAGACTGCCGTTATATACAATCGTGCCTGTTGTATTAATAGAATTATTGCCCAGGTACAGATTTGATCCGTGCAAATTAAAATCGCCTGTTTCCCAATAATTTATGTAGTAAAGGCAATCGAAATGCAAATCAGTTAACGCATTGACTGTATTTCCGGAAATATTTTCCCACCACCCTCCAAATGTACTTCCTTCACCAAGGGTAAGATGCTGCTCATTGCCGACCAACTCGGTCTTCCAGGGCCTCCATGAAGCGTTATTGGTTATATTTCCTTTGACAGATAATTTCAGGTATTCAAAGTCATCCCCAATAGTTCCTATCATGATTGTACCATTATTAATAAGGTCGTGTTCAACATAAAGAATAAAGGTCCCAAGTCCACCACCATACTCTGATGGTTTAAGGGTACCTTCTGGCTCAACAATTACCCAGCCACCATAAGTATGAAAAATGTCATATCCTACAACATGACCTACAATTACAGGACCCTGGATAATTGCTGTATCGTTGCTCCCGGGAATAAAACCTTCCATCCAGGTTGATAAATTATTCCACGCTCCTCCCAAGGAGGTGGAGTGGGCAGTTCCAGCTATGCTTTGGATTGCACAAATTTGCATTAGCAAAATAGTCAGGCTGGTAATGAATAGATTTCTTTTCATAATCATTTGATTTTTAGGTTAAATATGGTTTTCTAAAAGTTTAATTATTTGCTTTGTTTTATTTCTGGTGGCAGGTACTTTATGTCCGCCTTCCAGAATAATGGTGTTTTCAGTTGTATCGGAGATGTTACTTATAAAATCAACATTAATGATATGATCCGGGTGAACCCTGATAAAGCCGGTATTCGTTAGTTGTTTATCAATGCTATCGATGTTTTCATCGATAATGCTGCTGCATTTATTGGTAAGAAATAGAACGGTTAGTTGGCCATGAGCTTCAAATCGCAACACAAGATTGTCCTTAAAAAAAAGAATTTTATCTTTCGCTTGTATTTTCATAACTCAATCCTTTCTTTGCTGAAATTACTACCAGAAAAACAGGATTGTCCCGGCAAATGATTATCTGCTGAGGATGGATGATTATTTGAATAGGATGGACTCTTATTGAGAACGCTTAAGGTTTACAATTGCTCAAAGATTTTAAAGAGCGCATCTTTTTTACGGGACGATACAGGGACACTTGAATCATCGTCCATTACAAGGTAGCCTCCATCCGTTTTTTCATATCGCAAAATATGCTCCAGGTTTACCAGATGGGACTGATGTGTGCGGAAAAAAGCTGCCTTTTCAAGTATCTCGGCATAGTCTTTTAAGGGCTTGGAAACGATATGGTGTTTGCCATTTTCAAGATGAAAATGAGTATAGTTCACGTCCGCTTCACATCTTATAATGCTCTCTACATTAACCACATAAATACTTTCAGCAGTTTTTAGAACGATTTTCTTTAAACGGTCGAGATTGCTAATAAGGGTATTCAATTTCAATGTCATCTGATCCTTATCAATGGCATCAACTGCTTTTTCAATAGCATTGATTAGAGACGCTGCTGTGATAGGCTTTAAGATGTAATCGATTGCACTGAATTTGAATGCATTGATAGCATATTCTTCATGAGCAGTAATAAATATTACCCGGAATTTGATCTTATCAAACATTTTCAGCAAATCAAATCCTGTACCATCAGGCAGATTAATATCAAGCAACACCAGTTCGGGTGATGTTTCAGCTATAAGGGCAAAGCCTGATTTTATGCTATCTGCTTCACCAAGGATATTAATATCGATTGTACTGAGCTCTAGAATATTGCGGATGGTTTCCCTTGCACGGGGCTCATCATCAATAATAACAACTGAAATACTGTTGGTCATAATTTAATGTATAGGGATATCGATCATAACTTCTACGCCTGCATCTTTTCCTTCTGAGTCTTTAAGGTCTTTAATTTGAAAAGAATAATCCCTTTTGAATTTTCCGGAAAGTATTTCCAGGCGTTCTTTCGTAATTTCAATAGCCATTGATTGATGCTTCGCCTTTTCTTCCATCTGCATGGATTTTGTTCTGCCAACCCCATTATCGCTGATTGTGATCCTTACGCAACATTTGTTGAGTTGTTGATACCGAATCCTGATCAGTCCCCCTTGCTCAAGATGCCGCAAACCGTGTTCTATTGCATTTTCCACAAAAGGCTGGGCAAACATGGGTGGTATGGACGAATGTTCTGTTTCCAGCTTATCATCAACCAGCAACTCATAGTTAAAAAGATTATCAAACCGCAATTTCTGTAACTCAAGGTAAACCCGCATCATTTTGATTTCTTTTTCAAGGGATAGAAATTCGTTGCGGGAGCTTTCCAGGGTGAAACGGATCAATTCGGCAAACCTGGCGAGAAAATCACCTGCCAGCACTGCTTCATTTTTATAGATATAACTCTGAATGGCTACCAGTGAATTGAAAATAAAGTGTGGGTTCATTTGCGAACGCAACAGCTTTTGCTCAAGTATGGCTGCTTTTTGCCTGGTTTTCATCTTTCCCTGCCGGTACAGGAGGAAAATAATGACCAGAATCATCATTGTGCCAAGGGCCACCACCATCATTAAACGGTTTTTTTGTGTTAGCTCGAGTTTTTGCACCCTTGACTGTTCTTCATACAAAGCAATTTTATTCTCTTTCTTTTCTGTTTCGTATTTGATCCCCATTTCGGTCATTGCACGGTACTTATTGGCATTAAAAATGCTATCCTTCAAATGTGAATGGATTTTAAAATGATACAGCGATTTTTCGATTTGATCCTTTTTAAGAAATATGTCGGAAAGAATTGAATGGGCATTGCTTTCAATTTCAATTGAAGATGTTTGTTTAGCCAAAACAATGCATTTATTGCAATAATCTAATGCAAGATCCAGATTATTCAGTAAAAAGTAAACTTTACCCATCTTGCAGAAAATTTCGGACAATACCTTGAAATCTTCCTCCTGCATGGAAATCTTTTCTGCTTTCAGGTAATATGATATGGCTTCTTCCGGCTGGTTTTCATCAAGCCATGCATCCCCTATCATTATGTAGCAATCATCCATTTCATGGGTATATCCACTCTCTTCATAATATTTCAAAGCCTGATTATAATATTCCCTGGCCTTATTGAAATCGTTTCGCTCTGCCCAGACATATCCAATGTTTAAATAGCATGCCTTTTCTCTTTCCTTATCGTTATTTTGTTCAGAAAGCCTCAATGCAGATTGGTAATATGTGAGTGCTTTATCATATTCTTTCTGCTTGCTATATAATTCACCTATATTCTGGTAGCAAACTGCTATTCGTCTGGTATGGCCTATCTTTTCGAGGGTTTCTAAGGCTTCAAGGTAATACCTGAGTGAGATGATCAGGTAGTCTTTTTCCTTATAAACATTGCCTATGTTCACAAGGCAGCTCGCTATCCATGAGGAATCAGTTCCACGTTTTGCCATGTCAAGTGACAATTCATAATTTTCCAATGCTTCATCCAGCTTCCCCTGGTTTTTCAATACAATACCAATCTCGCTATAACATTCCGATATTGTTTCCTGATCATTGAGCTCGATAGCATATTTTAAAGCTTCACGATAATATTCCAATGCGGAAATGTATTCGCTTTTGAAGAAATACTCAATACCATATTCAATGTAAACCCTGATTTTGAGTGCAGTAAAAACATCAATTTGTTCCTGATCCTTGCTTGCGGATGCATTAAGCTCATCAAGGTTGCTATTGATGATTACCAGCGCTTTCTCAAAATAATACAGCAAGGAATCTGAAGGTCCATCGATAAATGTGTATCCATCCTTGAATAGTTGATGGATTCGCAGGGTATCATCCATTTCAGGGTGTACAGCATTTGCACAATGATGAAGTGGACCGGATTGAACGTACACAACGAATAATAAGAAAATGAAAGATATGAATATCCGCTTCATTTAATGATTACCAATTAGCCTGATGCTTCCTGCACCGGACATATTATAGCTTCACTTATTTTATCGCAAAATAAACGATCGTTTCCAACTTGGAGGAATCAGGTTCTGAACCTGGATCAGTAACATAGATTTCCCAGGCATGACCAACAGCCTCCAGTTGCATGACAGTGATATATTTTTCGAGGGCCTCGTAAACAATTGCCATTTCTTCATAAGGGCCATAATAGGCTGCCTTTACTGCTTTACCACCCGGAGTCATAGAAGCCATGATCACTCCTTCTCCTTCAATGGATTCCTCTAATGGCAGGCCAATCTCTACCAGAACCATTCCTTCCGGGTCCCAGTTGTAATAAACAGAGTAAGGATGCCCTTCCATCGAAGCTTCCTGCCGCAGGGCATACATGTATAACTGAGGCATGTAGGTCTCCATAAAAACACCAAGATCAGCAGCGGGCACAGAATCCTTTACTGAAATAGATGGCATGGAAGCAACTTCAACGATTTCAATCCCGGGATAATCAGGCAAGGACTCACAAAAATCTTTAAGCTGCTGCAATCCCTTTTCAAAGTCAGCACCCAAATCAGAATCAAGCAAAAGTCCGTAATATCTGTACATAGGATTATATCCAAGGTCTCCTTCAGCTGTCCAGGTCACAACCCAATCATCTCCTTCGGGTTCAAAATACATATTGATGATCATTTTCTGACTAAATCCCTCAAAGCCAAGATCCCACATAATCTTTTGTCCGGCAATAAGTTCAGTAACTTTCATCTCCCCTTTCCCCATTTCTTCACCATCCCATCTGTTAATTGAACCGACTTCGCAATTTCCAATGATCTCTTCAACGGCAGTAGTATCATCATCAAAAGACCAGGGTGTCCAATGTTCCCAGTTGTGGAAGTCACAAACCATGGAATAGATCATTTCGCCATCACTCTTTATCAGTGTAGAACGCTCAATTTTATAGGATCCCGGCAATAGATAGGCAACGCCGATAAGCAGCAATATAAGAACCAGTATCCAGATAATAATTCGCTTAAGTATTTTCATGTTTATTTGTTTTGGTTGTAAACAAAGATAAGGATAGAAAGACGAGAAGTAAAGGACTGTTGATAAAAAGAGGGGAAATAACGCAATGGTGAATTGATTTCTGGATACTGGATGCTGGATACTGGATACTGGTTAATACGGGAATTGTTCTGTCTGATCAAGAAAATTGTCTCGAATTTCCTGAGGGATATCGCCCACATCATTGATTAATACCTTATAGCCCTTCTCTTTGAGTTCGTAAAGAATGTTTATTTCCGGGAGTTCTTTGTAGACTGTCATATCGGTGTAGAACATCGCCTCAATCGGATGATCATAATTAAAGAGTATTGTATTCTTTTCATCATTTATATTAAGTGCTTTCAGATCCCTCACCCATTGTGGGTGCCGGTCTGTATTTTCAAATGGTTTGATCCGTTCGATGGAGTAGCGTACGGGCAATGCAATTAAAATGAGCAATACCAGCGTGATGAACCATTTGTGTTTTTGATTCTTCCGGTAGGATACAAGAGCATCGTAAAAGTCGGCAGTAATAATAAACAATGCAGGAGCCGTGAATAAGATGTACCCCTGCATCTTGGTGGCTACAAATGAAAAGAAAATGAGAGGAATGAGTATCCAGATAAGAAGTGCAAGGCTCTTCCACACATGAATATTCTTGTAAACTTTCCAGATATACCAGAGCAAAGGCAGGTATATCAATTCATTGAAACTAATCCTGATCTTATCTAAATAATAGTGCCATGGGCCGACCTGGCCCTCAATCACTTCGTTGATATGCCTGAAGTTAAAATCTGATTCCCATTTTGCTTCCAAAGGAAAGGCATTGAAGATATATATCTGCCAGGGAAGGAAAACAGCTGCGCATACAGTGGTGAGTACCACAAACTGCATGGCAATATACTTCAAGCTGAATTTCCCTGAAGAATAAGCAAGTATGCCCCAAATAGGAAGAACAATCAGGGCCGGAAGCCATTTTGATAGAATGGCAGCCCCTATGAAAATCCCGGCAAGCAGATTGAAAATCATGTTTTTCTTTTCTATAAAAAGAATCGAGAAAAATATTGCTGCCTCAACAAAAAACAGAAAGAATGTATCAGGGTGGTCAGAAGCCACCCTGCCTGCCATCATTTCAATAATGAGTCCGTTAATGGAAAAGAAAAAGGCAGCCAAAAACCCGATTTTTCTATCAAAAAAGTACTTACCGATATAGTAGGTAAAAAATATTCCGGCAGTGCTTAACAGTATGGAGGGCAAACGCAGGGCAATTTCATTTACACCGAACATTTTCATACTTAAAGCCATCGTCCATAGTGGTAATGGCTGTTTATGCAGCCACACATGATTTTGAACCCATGCTTTGAAATCATATGGAAGAACGGGATTGTCATAAAGGGTTGGTAGCAAGGGGTGCTTTATCAGATTCTTTGCAACAAGTGCGTGATACATCTCATCCCAGCTATGAAGGAAAAAATCGGCCGAAGTATAAATCCTGAGAATCAATCCGCTGATAATGAGGAGGGAAATAGCAATCGTATACTTATCCTTCGACTGGTATTTCCATGCAAAGGAATAGCCGGCAATACATAATAAAACTGTAATGATACCCAAGTTTATATCATCCATCAATGCCTGGTTATTTGATCTGCAATTCCTTCCCTGAATTTATTCAGATCGTTTTCGCCTGTATAGATAAATACAATAAGAAAGCTATTTTCCAGGTAACAATCGATTTGCTGCTCTTTTCTGTCTTTCATGTGAAATGATCCACGGAGTGATATCTGATCATGGTATTTACCGCTGTTTAGGAAGAAATCCCTGGCATCCAAATAATTTTCGCTACAGGAAGCCTCATCGGTATAGTTGAGTACAATTGCTTTAAGATCAGGATAAATAGCAGCAGCCCCTTCATAATAGCCGAAAACATCTTTGTAGTGGAAGTTGTAAATATTTGACAAACCCAGGTTTCCCTTAAAATAATACGTTTTTTCCGGGCTTTCGTAAAAGGCAACTGCGTCCATTAAGAATGGTTTGGTATGTGAATCCAGCTTTTGCGTGATGCATTCTGATACCCTTCGGAGTTCTGATTCTTCCACTTCCTCAAAATACATATAAACCATATAGTTTGCCTTGATGAACTGCATGAAGCCCGTTCCTATCCTGCCGGCATCTCCAATATCAATATGCTTTGCACTGCTTGTGGTGGTCATTGTATAGATACCCCAGCTAGCTTCAGGGCTCCCCATATCGTATATTTCTAATTTCAGGGCATTCCCCCCGTGAACTGTGATGTTTGCAGCCAGCACCTCTGCAAACCCATATTCATGATAGTGTTCGGCTCCGCCATTGATCAGGCTGAAAAGATCATCACCGACATAGCGTTCCGGTTCACCTGAAACCTCCATTTCAGGGCAAGCTTTGTTCGGAAGGAGATCGTAAATGCTTTCCTGAGCGGATCCAGCTCTTATGACCCCCAGAATTAGAAATAAAGCAATCAGTCTTTGCATATTTATTGTTTTACGAAATGGATAGATTTTAAGATATCTCAATTACATTCAATGCAGCAATATCATATGATCCCAGGCCATTGGCTTCAGCTTTGAGCAGGCATGCAACATCTTCAGAAGCCAGATCATTATAGCGTACTCCCAATGCAGCCAGGGCGACGAGATGGGTCCCAGCAAATATTTGGTCCATTTGGCGGAGTTCACCAGGCC
>CAZASJ010000114.1:0-9062 GCA_964487735.1 uncultured Bacteroidales bacterium
GGATTATAATCACATCCATCAGTTGCATAATAGTCCTGGTAATTTGTGTCAGCATCGGGACTATACTTCTCGATATCGGCAAAATCGAAGAGGATCTTATTATTTGCGATGCAATAGTCCCTGATCTGCTGATTAGCCAAAAATACACTGCCACTAGATCCCAGGCCTTCAAGATGACCCGTCATATAAACGAACTGAACATCCGGATAATCCAATTCGAGTTGTTCCATCGGGCCAAAGTAATGAGAGGGCAGATCCACTTCATTAACCTGTCCGCACCAGGACCAGATTATCACATTGCAGCCGGGAAAGTCATCCAGGTATTCGCGTGTTTCAGTATCCCATCCCGTATATCCACAATCTAATTCAAGGTAGCCTGATTCGTAGCCAGCACCTTCAAAAAGATGCAGTTCACCCGGACCTCCGGCATGACTCCAGGCATAAGTTCCATCGGTAAAATAGTCATCCAGGGCATCCATACCCGAGTTCAGCTGACTACCATGTGATGAATGGCCATAGCCAACCCATAAATTGGCTTTAGCGCTGTCAATATATTCATTAGGAATTTGATCAAGATCTATACAATTGTGATCAATGATGATCGCTTGCTGTCCTGACAGGAACAGTGGCAGAAAAACTGCTGTCAGTAATAATATTCGTTTCATAATTTCTTATTATAAACAATTGCTGATTGCGCGAATCAAAGTTGAGTGTATTCTCTGTAAACCGTAAATAACAGAATATCTATCCTCAATTGGAACTTTTAATGACCATCTTATCACCAAGAAGTCCACCATCCGATTTAACAGATACAATGTAAACACCCGCATAAGCGTGATTTATACCTACGCTTATTTTTTGCTTGCCTGTTTTTAAATGCCTCAATTCCTGAATGACAGGAAGACTATGGAATTGCTGACGTAAGTTTAAGTCTTTTCGTAGTCGACCGAAACCTCTTCATGTTAAAGTTAAAAAAAAATCTGACAATCCACAAATTTCTCATGAAGATTAACATCATCATTATAGGCTATAGGTTGATATAATTATTTCTGGTCAGCACTGTACAACCAATCAACTTTTCTATTCCAATTCTAATACTTTCTTCTTCTTTGCATCTATTTTCTATAGGTATTTGGAGTTTTACTCCCCTAAGGGCTACAAAACACCCAGTTGCATGCAGCTGGGTGTTTTGAATTACAATTCTGTGTTTACAATTTACAATATTCAATCTTTTAAGGTTGACCCCGGAGGGGTTGAATGTTTTGACTATGCATAAACAATAGTTGGAAGGTCAGATTTCTCCATATCACTGTCCTTCTTGGTGATGATTTAATGTCTGACAGGGTGAGGTCTTCTTTAACCCCAAATTGCTTTTTGCCCCCCTATTTGCATTACTCACAAATTTAAATGTGCCCTTTATTGATTTTGAGTACGAATAGAAAGGGGGCGTTTATATGAAAATGGCTACCAATAGCCAGGAGGTCCCTCCCCTTTCGCTTTCGCTCAGGGTTCGGGATGACCAGTAGAAGGAATTAAACTTTTCAAACGATTCACTAATACGCCCATAAATACCTACTGGTCATCCTATGTTTGCATTTCTTACTTATCGAGGAGATGTTTTACTTTAGATATTAAGTATTAACATCAGAAGGTAAAGACTTTTGCGGTCATCCGGTTTTAAAAGCAGTTCGGGATGATAGATGAAGTAATACCAATTCTCCAATAAAAAAAGCTGCCTGATAAAAATCAGGCAGCTTTTCATTATACTTTATACAATAGATTTTAATCAAAGTATCCACATACCACTGCGTGAGCAGATATCCATATTTCTCCTGAAAGATTTGGGATTTCAAAGTAACTTGCTCCGGAATAAGCAAACTGACCTGGTGCAGTTATAAATTTATTCTTTTTATTAAGAGGCAACCTTGTTGCTTCTGTTTCTCCAATATGTAAGTGTGTTTCCTCCAGCGTATATGCTGCATCAATGTTATAAGTGATGGCTGCTACCCCCCCACTGTATACGATATCCAGGGTTCCTACCAGGGTACCCCTGCTCAGATCGCATTGTCCGGCCCCTGCGTAGATATCCCATGAGTAGGTTCCTTCAGTTATTCCGCCATTTGACCAGCCCCAATTATTCCCCTGTGTATTTAGGTTGAGGAAACAGTCACCCTGATCCCCTCCATAAGCATATCCGGTTTCGCATGTTGGTTCTTCACAAGCTTCTATACAATAATCAACATACCAACCCCAGGATTTAAGTGAGGATTTGGCAAAAACAAATTTCCACGTATTTGTAGTCGGATCTTGTAGATTGGCTACAGCCACAATATCCAGGCATTCATTTAAATCAATCCCTTCATTCTCTAATTCAGCAAAAGTAATTATTACCTGATACTCTTTAGTATTAATATAATCGGATATAAAAGGGAAATTATCTAGATATAAATGAGCAGATCCGTCTGGATTCCATTCATCGGCAATAGTCAATGGTGGCATAATGCCATCATTAATAATGAAGAGATTTGTTTTCCGAATATTGTAGCCGTTACTTTCATCAATATCATAATTAACAATCAAATTAGATTCATCATTGCCAATCGTTATAGAACCATAATCATTTTGGTCAAACTCGTGCCATAATGGAAAAGTAAATGTGTTACCGCAATAATCTTTAGTGTCAACAGATGTATTGTCTGTTGTTGTTTGAACTGATTCATCGAGTTGATCAGTTTTCTGGCATGATGCAGCAATTATGCTTAAAAATACCATAAAACCAAACAATTTCAAAATTTTCATCGTTTTCATAATTTTAAAATTAAAGTTGATATATAATTAATAGTCGGTTAATGCCTTAGCAACACACAAAACTTATACGGTTTTGCGGGGAGTAATCAGAAGATTTAATGATGTCAATAAATTTCAGGTTTAAGTAAGGAATAATGCATAAAAAATAACCTCAAATATTGATAATTTTAGTATTGTAATTTTTCTATAAGAAATATTTGGATTCCTCATCAAACGAATATTGAAACAAATTGCATGTCAATGAGAAGAAGATTCTAAAGTTTTTATTGCTTGATTATGTCTATGCCTGAACCAAAATTTGCCATCTTTTCTTCTGCGATAGGCTAACACAACACCAGGCAGTACGGAAGCTATAACCCCCATAGAGGCAACAACGAAGAAAAGTAAATAGAACCCACTTGTATTCTCTCCCAGGAATATGGTAATTCCAATAATCAGGGAATTTAAAAACAGTATTACCAATGTGACCTTGTAATGACGATTATACAGTCGGAGCAGGCAGTGGTGGATATGGTTTTTGTCGGGGAAGAAAGGTGATACGCCTTTTGCCAGCCTTAAGATAAACACCCGCATCGTATCCGTTATGGGAATAATCACAAAAGCAAAAGCTACTGAGGGCGAGGAACTCATAAAATAGGGCAGTGTAGTATCAATATTAAATTCTACAAATTCCATAACCTGAATAACCATTAGCAGTCCGACAATCAGGGACCCGGTATCCCCCATGAAGATCTTATATCGTTTCCCGAAGAGATTATATCTCAGAAATCCAATCAAACTGCCTACCACGGAAAATGATAGAATAGCCATGAAGAAAAAACCATTCAAAAAGAACCAGATTCCGAAAAATGCGGATCCCAGTATTCCCAGGCCTGCAGCCAATCCATCGACGCCATCGATCAGGTTGTATGCATTTATAAATACAATGATTACCAATATGGACAAGGAAATACTTATTGCATAGTTCAACTCAAAAATTCCAAGTGTACCATGTAGATTTGTTATACGGAAATCGCCGGCGATGACAAGAGCAAGGGCTGCCAGTAACTGTATGATAAGTTTTGAGCGCGGTGATATCAACATAATATCATCTTTGATCCCGATAAACAGAAGCAGGATCATAGCCACAAAAATAATTCGTTCATTCAGGATAGGATATCCGGTGGTTAGCAATAATGTGGAGATACTGATTCCAATAAATATGGCTATTCCACCCATTGTGGGAACTACAGTCTTGTGCAACTTCCTTTCATCAGGGACATCATACAGTTTCTTGGCTTTCACAACCCTGACAATGGCAGGGATGCTTACGGTTACCAATGCACATGATAAAATGATTGATAAAATTAATAATTCAGTTTCCATTATAGGTTCCTTTAAGTTATTATTAATACGTTTTTGTATACCATTTGTATAGCATACTAATCCCCTTTTTCTCGTCAATTTGATGTCGCCATCCTAGTTCATGAAGTTTTCCGGGATCGGTAAGCTTTTGCATGGTTCCATCCGGTATATTTGTGTTGAACATCAGTTTCCCGTCGAAGCCAATGTGCTCTTTAACCAGTTGGGCTAGCTTTTTAATAGATATTTCTTTTCCGGTGCCTATATTGATATGGGTGTTTCTTATTTCTTGTATATTGCCTGTCGTTCCAGCGTCTTTATTGATCATACTTATGGTATCCTGAAAATCTATATTTTCCATTATAAATACACAGGCTTCTGCCATCTCTTCTGACCATAGAAATTCTCGCATGGGTTTGCCCGAGCCCCAGATTTCAACACTGACATCACCACTATGATCGCTCATCTTTCGAAGACCATATTTGCCTAGAATCTGCAGTATTTCCTCTTCCGGGACCTTTCCGCTTACTCCTTCTATGGGCCTTTTGTCCAGATCGGCCCTGATGGATTCCCAGTCATTTTCTTCCAAACATTTACCAAGATGGATCTTGCGTATCAGGGCTGGAAGGACATGTGATCGTTCAAGGTCGAAATTATCATTGGGGCCATAGAGATTGGTGGGCATAACACATAAGAAATTTGTTCCGTATTGTATGTTATAGCTCTCACACATTTTAATGCCGGCAATCTTGGCAATGGCATAGGGTTCATTGGTATATTCAAGTGTATTTGTAAGCAGGTATTCCTCTTTCATGGGCTGAGGGCAGTCACGTGGGTATATACAGGTGCTACCCAGGAAAAGGAGTTTCTTTACGCCATGTACATAAGCTGCATGAATAACATTATTCTGTATCATCAGGTTATCGTAGATGAATTCTGCCCGATAGGTGTTGTTGGCAACAATCCCGCCAACCTTTGCAGCGGCAAGAATAACGTAGTCCGGTTTGTATTCTTCGAAGAAAGACATGACTTCCTCCGGCATGCGCAAATCGAGTTCTTCAATCGTTTTGCCCAAGATATTGGAATAGCCTTTTTTATTAAGTTCCTTCACCAGGGCAGAGCCAACCAGGCCTGTATGACCAGCAACGTATATTTTATCATTCTTTTGCATATAATCCAATCCTTTCTATTCGAAATAATTCAGCGTTTCATATCCGCCTTCTTTCAGGTATGCATCCTTCTTTACTAATTTGATATCGGAAAGCATCATATCTTTAATGAGTCCCTGCAGGTCGTATTCCGGTTCCCATCCAAGTTTTTTTCTTGCTTTTTCTGCATTCCCTATGAGAGAATCTACTTCCGTGGGGCGATAATATTGCGGATCTACTTCAATACAGCATTTATCCCTGCCTTTGATCCCCGGCAGATATGCTTCGCCTACATTTTTTATAAATGTTTTTTCATCGATGCTTGTGATACAGCCTTTTTCATTGGCTCCTTCTCCTTTGAAACTCATTTCTATCCCGATTTCTGCTGCTGCCAGCTTTACAAAATCACGGATGCTGGTACTGATGCCGGTGGCAATAACGTAATCATCCGGTTCATCCTGCTGTAGGATGAGATACATGGCTTTTACGAAGTCTTTGGCATGTCCCCAGTCGCGAGAAGCTGAGAGGTTGCCAAGGAATAGTTTATCCTGCATGCCCATAGCTATGCGGCAGATGGCACGGGTGATCTTACGGGTGACAAAGGTTTCTCCGCGCACGGGTGACTCGTGGTTGAAAAGGATGCCATTGCTGGCATGCAGGCCATATGCTTCACGGTAATTGATCGTGATCCAGTAGGCATATAGCTTTGCTACACCATAAGGTGAACGGGGATAGAAAGGAGTGCGTTCGGTCTGAGGTGTTTCCTGCACCAGGCCAAAGAGTTCGCTTGTAGATGCCTGGTATATCCTTGTTTGTTGCGTCAGACCAAGCAATCTCACTGCTTCCAATAAGCGCAAAGTTCCCAGCCCATCTGCATTCGCTGTATATTCCGGTGTATCGAAACTTACTTTAACATGACTCATTGCAGCCAGGTTATAGATCTCATCCGGTTGTACTTCCTGAATGATCCTGGTTAAATTCATACTATCGGTCATGTCCCCATAGTGGAGCACAAGGTTCCGGTCTTCAATATGCGGATCCTGATACAGGTGGTCGATTCGTCCGGTGTTGAAGGATGAAGCACGGCGTTTGATGCCATGCACAACGTATCCTTTACGGATCAGGTATTCGGCCAGGTATGCACCATCCTGACCTGTAATTCCGGTAACCAGGGCTTTTTTCATAAGATTTTCTTCATTTTTAAGGTTATATTAAATGATAACATTAAGCTGCTGCTACTTTTATCTCGTTTTCGGAAATTTTTAAGCATTCTGGTTTGACAGGCAATCCTTTAAACATCTTATAGGGCAATTGACTTTGGGGAAAAAGGATCACCCAGGCTGTGCAGAATATCAATTTTACATCTGTCAAAAAGTTCAGGTTTTCCTGATACCACAATTCCAATTCCCCTTTGTAGGGTGCGATCACTTTTCTGTCATATTCGTGTGGATCCATACCGGAGTTGCTGATCCATTTTTCCTCATCACGGAAAATAATCGAACCTATGCCAGTGATTCCGGGCTTTGCGTTATAGATCTTTTGTTGTATGTGTTCAGGGAACTTCAGAAAATCTACCTTCATCAGCGGTCGTGGACCCACTATCGACATATTGCCGATCAGAACATTGATGATCTGTGGTATCTCATTGATTTTGGTCTTCCGTAAATACTTACCCACTGGCATCACACGCGGATCGTTGCGTAGTGTCAGGCTGCCAGTCCCCATTTTGGAACTACCCTTCCGCATGGTTGCAAATTTCAATATCTTAAAAAGTTTGTTTTTATATCCAACCCTATCCTGTCTATAGAAGATATAATGCTCTCCTGTTAACAGTAAGATGATAGCTATCGGCAGCAGGATGGGGGAAAGCACAATCAGTGCAATCACGGCCGGTATGATGTCGAAGATTCGTTTGAGAATATGTTTATACATTGTTATATTATTTACATTTTTGAGTCAAGCCCTTTGTGGGTTTCGATGTGCTCGAAGTTGGGCATGCTTGTTTTAAGGATGCCAACGATGGCTGCTTTGGTCACCTCTTTTGATTTGAATAATTTGTTCAGCTTATCTAAGATCTCGTCTATCTCTTTTATACTTCTGCTTCTGTTGTTTTTGATGATACCCAGTTCTTTGAAAGTATCCATATCCGGATTTTCATTTTCTGTATAGAATTCTTCATAGGATTTCTCTCCGGATGTGTCGGATCCGAAGAAGAATATCGGATATGACTTTGAGTTACCATTTAGCGACATGGCTTTCCGGCGTGCTTCTTCCTCCGTTTCACAGGCTTCAGCTTCCAGTCCAATGTAATTTAGAAGGTCTATGGCGATCTGCTCAAAGGGGATCATGTCGCGTTCCTCATCCAGTTTTGGGAAAAAGATATCGCCGGATTCACCCATGATAGAGGCAATAAGGCATAACTCACCCGATTCCTGGGGGGATACAAAGAAACGACGGATGCCCAACGGGCATGAAAGGGGTTGTTGTTTTCGCATCCTTTCGATAAAGCCCAGTGGCAGACTGCCATTGGAGAAGGCTACATTGGCAAAGCGGGCAGTTTTAATGTTTAGCTTGCCGGCGTATGCCATAATGAGTTCTTCCATCAACTTTTTGCTGGCTCCCATAATATTGACCGGGTTGGCTGCTTTATCAGTAGAAACACAGAAGAAATGCTCCGGAGGCGATTCCAATAAGAGGTCCAGCAGTGCCCGGGCACGGAGAACATTATTATCGATCATGGCTTCGATAGAGAAAATATCTTTTTCGCTGCGTACATGTTTATGCGCGGCAAAGTTGGCTACGATCTGGAAAGGACCATGGAAATGGAAAAGCTTCTTAAATACACTATCTCCGAAGTTTACCGGATAAGTGATGAACACTTCCGGGATCTGGTATTCGACAGAGCTGCGCAAATCACGCACCAGTTCCGTCAATCCATTTTCATCGATATCCACAACAACCAGCTTAGCAATCCTGAATTTCAGTATGGCCTTGATGTAGGCAGAGCCGATGCTCCCTGCACCTCCAATCACCAGGACATTTTTCCCGTTGATACGCTGCTTCAGTTCATTGTCATATTTCTTCAGGTCAGCTTGCAGCAAACTGTCCTTCCTGCCTGTGACATGCGTTTTAATAAAATTCTGGAGATTTATTTCGGAGATCATTAAATTGAAAATTTTGAATTTTGAATTACTGGTTCCGCTTGCTCCTTCATTATTCTTACTCTAATCCCATGTTCCATGTTCCTCTGTTCTTTATTCATGACCGCACTGCTCGGCACATTTACAATTCTATCGGCCAGCCAGTCCGTATTTTCCAGCCCATCGGTCTGGCAATGGGAGTACATGGCCAGGCGGTTCATAGGTTCCCAAACCGGACGTGTCATCACAGCATTCTTGTTTGTATGATCCAGTAGTTCATCTCTTTCGAGCTTGTCGGGTGCAATGATTGTATTCAGCCAATAGTTGGAGCTGCAATGTTCCGGCTCGGAAAAGAATTCATATTCAGTACCCACGAAAAAGCTGCGATATTTTTCTGCCACTTCTCTTTTCACTTTAAGGATATGATCGAGGGTTTCTATTTGCGCACATCCCAATGCAGCTGCAATATTTGTCAGGCGGTAGTTGTATCCGATATGGTCGTGTTTATATTCCCATGTGTGTGGCACTTTTGCCTGGGTAGTGAGATGTTTGGCCGCCCGGGCAGTTTCTTCATCATCGGTAAGGATCATGATCCCCCCCCCCCTGTAAGGACAAGCTTATTAAA
>CAZASJ010000115.1:0-8853 GCA_964487735.1 uncultured Bacteroidales bacterium
CTCTGGCATTTAGCAACTTAAATAAACATGACAGTGCGTTGTTTTACATGCAGAAAGGTTTACAACTTGCCGAAAAAGGGAATTATCCTACGGGGGTTGCCAGCAGTTGTGATAAAATGGCATCTACCTATCTCAGGATTGGAGAAGTAGATTCAGCATTTGTCTATAGCTCGAGAGCCGTTGCAATTTCTAAAAAAACCAATCATAAAACACTTGCAAGCTACCTGGTTACTTTTGCAAGTATACTCGATAAGAAAGGCAATTGTAAGGATGCGCTAAAAAATGCAAAAGATGCCTATCACCTAGCAGAGGAAAATCTTGACAGCCATACAAAACTTGCAGCCGCTTTCCTATTGAGCGAAATTTATAGTCATCTTAACAGGAAAGACATGGCCTATACTTTTCTTACCGAATACCTGAAATTAAACGATAGCATTACCAACAAGGAATACATGCGAAAGGTAACCAGGCTTGATCTTCAGCATGCATACGATAAAAAACAAAAGGCTGCTCAATATGAAATTGAAATGCTTGATAAAACAAACCAGTTAAAAACTGAAAGATTAAGAAAATCGTGGATCGTTTTAATCGCTGTATTCTTGTTGAGTTTGGCAGGAGCAATCGTGAGTTTACTTGTGATTCGCAATAAAAATCAGCGGATTGATCAAATGAGTCTCGAAATTAGGAATTACCTGCTTCGACTGGAGGTGGCAAATAGGAAGAAACCTGTTGAAGCAGTAAAAAGCAAGACCTCGGTTTCTTATTTGGTTGAAAATTTTGGGCTCACCCAGCGTGAAGCTGAAATCATGGAATTAATTGAAACGGGTATTGGAAACGAAGAGATTGCCGAAAAACTATTTGTTTCAAGAAACACGGTGAAATTCCATATCAAAAATATTTTTATAAAGCTGGATGTTCGCAATCGTGTTCAGGCCTTGCATAAAATGGCCAGGTAAGTTATTAGCTTAACCCTTTTAAGCGGTTGCCAAATCCCCAAAACTACCCTTTGGGGTAGTACATCCGATTCGTCTTTCCCTTAATTTTATTCTTGATTTAACCCCACTAATATGGAAAGATCAGTAATAATTACAGATCGTGAATCATGCATTTTACAATTACTTCAGAAGGGGTTTTCGAATGAGAAAATTTCGAAAGAAACCGGTGTTTCAGTAAACACTGTAAAATACCACCTGAAATGTATTTACAAAAAACTGCAAGTAAGTAATCGTGTCGAGGCCATTAATAAATTCAGAGACATACACTCAGAATCTTATACAAGTGCAAGTAATTGATCCTCTGGAAAAAAATATAAAACCAGGGAAGCGAACGCAGAAACCATTTATAACCATAATCATGAAAAGAATCATTCTATTGATCACAGCCATTTTGATTGTACTGCCTTTATCGGCTCAGTTTACTGCAAAAATGTTCTTTACCGTTATGGGAAAGGATCGTGTTTTTACAGTTTATGCCTCAGAGGCCAACTACAGGTATGAATTCGATGAGGATGGTCAGGCCGGGGTAATCATCGCAAAAAGTGGCTCCCCAGAGTTAGTCATACTGATGCCACAGCAGAAGCTGGCAATGAAGAGCTCGGGCGAGGATCCCATGAGTATGGGCAATGATCCGGTAAAAGCATTTGAGTACTACCAGAAAAGCGGTTTAATGAAAAATGAAGGAGAAGAGATGGTTAATGGTCTTAAATGTACCAGATCAACACTATGGAACAAGGAAAACCCCACACAGAAAATGTATACAGTGTGGCGCTCTGATGAATATAAATTCCCGGTAAAGTTGATCAATCATATGGACGGATCGACTGAAGGGTCGCTTATGGAGCTCAAGGATGTTGAATCATGGACTCCTGATGCGCAGAGTTTTGAGATACCCGCAGGCTACCAGGTCATGGATATGCCCAGGTAAGTGGATGTATCTATAAATCTATAATTTACTACGATGAAACGTTTTTGGCTTTTTTCAGCAATGGTCCTTTTTTCTGCAGTAATTGGGGCCCAGGATTATCAAATAAGTTTTGCTGTTCTCGATGATAATGAAACCGTGGTAGACAGCATCGTGGTTCAAAATATGGAACAGGGCAACAGTATCACAGTGCGGGGAAATGATATTCTTCACCTGCTAGCTTCAAACACCGGTATAAGCGATTTGAACAAATCAAATGAGATGCTCGAAGTGTACCCGAATCCATTCACTGATCGGACAAGCATGGTTTTCCAGAATGCCAAACAGGGATTTGTACAATTATCTCTGTTCGACATGTGCGGAAGAATCATTGCGCAAAACAGGATGTATCAATTGGCGGGCAAAAACATTGTTGAAGTGAGTGGACTGGCAGCAGGCGTGTATGTGGTTCAAATCAATACGGAAACTTCCTTTTTCGGTGAAGTAATCCTTTCAAATAATGCAAGCCCAGCTATTCCTGAAATTATTTTTAAAGGTTTACGGGGAAATGATACTACGCCTGTTACAAGCTATAAAACCTCTAACAAGACCCGTAAAATGGTCGAAATGCAATACAATACAGGTGACACACTGTCTTTAACCGCCCACCTGGGAAATCTTAGTTCTGAGACAAAAATTGTTCCTGTTGCCAGCACTACCATCCGTTTTGAATTTCGCCCGGAACAAGAGGATATCAGCGCAACTGATACTATCACCATCGAGGGAGGAGTATTGCAGGTCATCGATGAAACCGGGAATATTGTTAAGCTAACATTCCCCCCGGGAGCAGTCATGGATTCGACCTCTGTTTCATTGACACTTTTAGGTGTGCACAAAGATGTACCCATCGATGAACGGCGACTGAGGACTTTTGAAATCAGGCCTCTTGATATCAAGCTTTACGAACCAATCCTTATTACAATTAAATACAATACACCCATCAGCGAAATTGAAAAAACGGCATTGTTTCGTTTGCGTTCCGAAGAATGGTTGACCCCCTTGAGTGATCATACTTTTTCGGATGATAGCAGTTCAGTGACGGCTTCAACGCTATTCCCTGGTGATTTTGCCGAAGGAAAAATAAGCCTGGCGCAGCTCAATACACAGTTCGATCTGCTGGTATCCTCACATGGAATCTCCTGGGAAAGTCCGCTGAAATCAGCAAGGGCAGAAACCCAGACTGCCTGCGATACAAGGATTCATAAAGCCCTTTGGGATGATTGGCGGGATATCTCTGGCGCCTTTTTAACAATACTTAAAAAACGGCTTCTGCTCGGGTATTATAATGAATTAGAAGAGGGGCAGCATACCTTTGAGGAAGACCAGGAACTTTTATGTACGAATGTTGTGGCTGAGGGCATCCAGGATGTGCTCGATCTGTGTATTCCGGATGATCTTTGTGACTTAGATTATACCCATACCCTGGCATCCATGGTAAATGGAATGTACCTGCTTGGTTGCGAGGGTTCAATTTTAGATCGTCTTGAAGAACGGTTTGACCAGATGCTTATCGATTGCGGTTCGTTTTTAACGATAAATTCGGAGTTAAATATCGAGTCGGGCGGACTTGTGATATCGACTGCGGGTACGGTTCCCATCACGATGACTAAGAATACTAACGGCACTGCAAACGTAGAGGGGACAGGGACGCTTGTTGTTAGCGGAAGTGGCAGTGGAGGAGGAGCCTGTTCCAGTGTTGTCAGCGGCGAAACACGTGTTACCGTCCAGGGTATCCGAAATGCTGCCTTTACTTACGAATTACAAGTATTTACTGAACAAAATGCGGTTCTGACAACCACTTGCCCTGAAACCATTGTGAATACGCCCCTGGTGGGGGAGGACGTAAAACTGATACACCTGAGCAGGGCCAACGAATATCGGTATGCGGAAGGTGAGCTTGTGGAGGGAGGCACATTCGTAATGGAAATCACATTGAATAATCCTTATATAGACTTACCCTATGAAAATCGATAGTAGATATTTTAACTCAATCTCATTAAGACTTAATCCGATGAAAAAGATTTATTCCATCCTGGCGCTCAGTTTTTTTATGCTAATGAGTATGACAATGATTTCTTGTAAAAAAGACAAAATCATTGAGCCGGAATTGAACAATTGTGTTGTGCTGGCAGAAGCCTATACTGTGGCTTTAGCTGCATATATATATGATTCATCAAATACTGAAAAATGTGAGGCTTTTTTACAGGCAGCACAGAATTATATTGATGGATGTGATATATTAACTCCGGAACAAAAGGCAGAAATTCAAGAGCAAATAGACGAAGCAGATTGCTCAAACTAGTGAAAGCCAAAAATGCCGTATTCACTAAGGAAATCTATTGAGAAGATATAGATAGCATTTAGCGTGCCTTCCCCAATAATGATTCCGATAGCACATTTCCAGAAGGGGATGTTGAGCGAGCTGCTCACATAAATGATGAGGTCAGTAGGTACAACCGGAAAGAAACTCCAGCCTGCGATGATGGGTAGTTCCTTTTTGCGAAGGGCTTTTTTCACCTTTTCAATTTTTGCAGGGTATTTCGATTCAAGCCAGAGATCGAGCCTGAGATACTTTGTAAAGTAATATACAACTACAGATGATGTGAAAATTCCAATGAGGTTAATGATGTAGGCTGTAAAGGGAGGAAATAAAAGGACGCCGGCAATGGCAAAAGGCGTGGATGGGATAATGGTCAAACCAATAAAAGTGAGGATTATAAGGTAGAGGCTTAGTACAACTAACTTGTGATCAATAACATATGCTCTGAGGAAGCTGATGTCAAAAAAATCTGGTTTCGCATAGTAGAGTATAAGGGTTGCCACTACAACTGCGATCCAGGTGATTAAGGTTTTTCGTCGGACCTTAATTTTATTTTCCATTGCATAAAAATAGCATTAAATGACTTCCAAATTTTTTTGTTTACAGAAGACCTTATAAAGGCAAGGTAATATGTATTCACAATATGTGCCCCTAAAATATAAATTAGGGTGCAAGGTTTTTATTGTTGATTGTATCGTTTTATTTATCAGTATCTTTAGTCGATAATATAAAGGAAAAAAATGAAAAGATTAGTTCGATTCTTCCTGCAGGGAATCTTATATACAGCCCCATTAGCCATTACAGGCTATATCATTTATCTGATCTTCAAAAATGTGGATGGCTTCCTACAAAAATGGATTCAGGAATTATTTGATATTCATATTCCCGGTCTTGGCATCGTCATTATCATATCACTGTTAATCCTGATAGGCTTTATTGGTCAGACTTTCATTGCGCGTCCATTTAAGTACTTATTCAATAAACTTCTTAAAAAAATTCCGATTCTTAAGGTAATTTATTCAGCATTCAAAGACCTGTTTACAGCATTTGTTGGGGAAGAGAAAAAGTTTAACAAACCTGTAAAAGTGATTGTAAATAAGTCCTTACAGATTGAAAAACTTGGATTTTTAACAGAAGGGGACCTTTCATTGATCCATGACAATGATAAGGTTGCCGTTTATTTCCCCCACTCTTATAACTGGTCAGGCGAGTTGGTATTAGTACCCAGGAATTTGGTCGTTGAAATTGATATTGCACCAGCGGAGGTTATGAAATTTATTGTATCTGCCGGTGTTGCCGACTGGGATTAAGCAAACCCTAATTAAATCGTATGTGGTTAAATATAATATTCTTACTGGCTGGCTTATTCTTGCTTCAGCGTGGTGCGGCCTGGTTTGTGAATGGGAGTTCAAGTCTGGCAAGAAAATTTCATATATCTGAACTGACAATAGGTCTGACTATTGTTGCCTTTGGCACATCAGCACCCGAATTGGTTGTAAATTCTTTTGCCGCATCTTCTGGTAATCATGAAATTGTTTTTGGAAATATTATTGGCAGCAATATTTTTAATCTGTTTGTCATTTTAAGTATAATAGGATTCATTCATCCTGCAAAAGTACAGTCCAGTACGGCCTGGAAAGAAATTCCCTTTTCATTTATTTCGCTGTTGCTGCTCTTCATTATTACAAATGACCAATTGATTTTTAATAAAGCAAAGTCCCAAATAGGATTATTGGATGGCATTATATTATTGATCGCTTTTGCGCTTTTCATATTCTATGCATTCAGACAATTGAAATCTGATGCCATTCCCAGGGAGGATGCAGAGAACCCGGAGAAAAACTATAAAATCTTATTATTAGTTGTTTTCGGACTGACCGGATTGGTAGTCGGGGGAAAGCTTGTAGTTGATCACGCCGTAAAAATTGCAATGGAAATTGGTATCAGTGAGAAAATGGTGGGACTGCTTATTGTTGCGCCAGGAACTTCATTGCCGGAATTAGCTACATCCATTGTAGCTATCATAAAGAAAAAAAATGATATAGCTGTAGGGAATATTATTGGATCAAATATCTTCAACGTCTTATTTATTCTTCCCATAAGCGCTTTCATTAAACCCTTGATTTATAATACGGATTTCAATTTTGACGTGATTTTTCTGGCCATTGGAACTGTCATTTTATTCATGGCCATGTACACAGGTAAAAAGAAACAGATTGACAGATGGGAGGCATTTGTGTTGCTGGCTTTATATATAGGATATATCGTTTGGATCTTTTGAAATCTATCGAAGAATAAGGGGAATTGATTCTATTCAGTCAGACTAATTATTTCTGATGGCATATTGCGGCTCAGAACTGATATTTGAGGCTCCGTATTTTTACCAATACCCTTTTTTGCGAGAGTCTGCTGCAGGGTCTGAAGCGCAATTTCGGGGGTATTGTTCTTATTGCTCAGATGAGCCAGGCAGATATAGCGAAGATTTTCACCAAGCATGTCTGCAAGAAAAGCAGAGGTTTGATGATTTCCTAAATGGCCATGGTCTGACATGATCCTGGTTTTTAAAAAATGAGGGTAAGATCCATTCATCAGCATCTTCTCATCATAATTTGATTCTATTACCAGCAAGTTGGCAGCTTCTATATATGGAGCAGAAGTTTGGCATATATGCCCAAGGTCGGTGACAATTGTGATTTTTAAATCTCCAGTGCAACTATGAAATCCTATGGTTTCAGAAGCATCATGGGAAACCGGAAAGGCTTCTATATCAAAACCGGCAAGATTAAATTTCTGCTGTAAACCAATTTCGTGTACTGTGATTCCGGATATATCTTTATTTTTTGAGACAATACTCTTCCAAATCTTATTTGTGGTGAAGACAGGCAGATTGTTTTTCCTGCAAAGTAATTCCAATCCCCTTATATGATCCGAATGGTTGTGAGTGATCAATACACCCAGGATGCTCTGCATGGGTATGTCCATATTCTTCAAGAACTTGCGAATAGTACCTGCCGGAATTCCCGCATCAATCAGGATCCCATTAAACTCATTACCCAGGTAATAGCAGTTTCCGCTGCTGCCACTGCTAAGACTAAAAAAATTGCATTTGGTAGGGGTGATATCCAAGGATTGAAAGATCAGTACCTGTTGGCAAAATAAATAATGGTTCCAACCACAGCCGCTACCAAAACAACAAGTCCGGCAATTTTAATCCAACTGTATGGCCGCTGTCCTTGAACTTCGCCAGTTCTGCCATTTACTAAAAACTGATACAACTTATCTTTATACTTGTAAGCACTTACAAATACTGGTAAAAGCAAGTGTTTAAAGGTAATATCATTGTATTGTGTATTGATGGATATAATGCGTTGTTCATCCCCTCCAATATCTCTTCTAATCAAATCTCGGATTTCAGGATCGGCAATTCCTTTTGCAATTTCAAATCCTTCATCCAATTCAATCTGATATTTTTCGGTTAAGAAACCGCTTAAATAGCTTTTATCAAAAGGAACTAAATTTTCTAAATCCCAGGGATCTAATTTATAGATATACTTTTGAGGCAATGATTTGGAAGCTACAGTTAAAATATCATCAAAGGATTTTTGAATATTTCCACTGGCAGGATACCACCTTGTTTTTTGAACTTGCCGGGTTTTAGTTACCGTTTTACCATCTTCGGTTGTCGTGTAGTTTTCACTTACGAAATAATGCTCACCACGTTGACCGATGTATTTTGAATAGGTGTCTGTGTCAAATGTCCAATACGGAATGTAAATGCCTTTAAACTGATCAAAGTTCAGGGCTGCCTTTTTCAAGTCATTTGGAGCAAACCATAATTTTTTAATCCATTTTTTTAACTCTTTTTTTGCATCATTCTTATTTAACTTAAAAGGCAATAGCGATTTGGGTTGAATAATGGTTTCGTTCTGAGCATGTTCAACAATTAAAGGCGTTGAACAATAAGGACAAAGTGCCGAGGTAATGTTTGGCTCAAGCGTTGATGATGCACCGCAATTATCACATTTTACAAAGCTTTCAGTAATGGTTTCTTCCGAAGCTGATTTTTTTGCTAAAAATTCATGAAAATCCAGCTCATCAATGTCGGCCTCAATTTGAGGTATTTCATTTTCAGCACCACAGTATTCGCAATTTAAATGCTGAGTACCTGGTTTGTATTTTAAACTGGCACCACAGCTTGAACAAACAAATATGCCAACCGATAATTCTTTTTCTTCAGTACTGTTCATCTTACAATCCGGGTATTGGTGGTGGAACACTTCCAAAAATAGGACTTAGCTCAGGCACTTGACCGGCTGCTGTCCAGGTTGCCATTCCTTCACGCCAAACCAACACTTCTTTTGATATTTGATTTAGCATGGCCATTTGTTTTAATGCATCCATATCAAAAGGTCCTGCCTGTTGTCCATTTAAAACTACATGAAAAGTTAAGCTTGGAGGAACAGGCGGCGGAGCGGGTGGCGGTGCCTGCTGATTTTGAGGTTGTTGTGGCTGTCCTCCTGTAAAAGTTTGTCCCATTTGGTTGGCCATGGCAAATCCCATGCCCATGCCCATGC
>CAZASJ010000116.1:0-1611 GCA_964487735.1 uncultured Bacteroidales bacterium
TTGGAGATTTGAGCCTTTCCCCTTCGCTCAGACATGCACTGGCTCCTGGTTCCCTCATGTAGAATTGCGAGGTATTCCTCCTTGATGGATACATATTACTGTTGTATATTTGTTATTGCTGGCAATTTATGAACCCATCTGAATTCACAGAATTATGAAAACACTCATTTCTTCATTCTTTCTTTTTTTTATCCTTATTAGCCTTTCTGTTGCACAATCAGTGAGTCCGGGCGAAAGGGTAAGCAGCCGATTAAATGTCCGTGATCTGCCCTCATCAGATGGAACGGTGATCGGAAGCCTGGAACCGGGCGAAACCGCTTTGTTGATTTCGGATACCATTCCGTATTGGTATCAAATCTTGTATGATGGCCTGGATACCGGATACGTACACAAAGCATGGTCAGAGGTGCTTGAACAGGCCTCGCTTCCCACTAAAGGTGACCTTGTGATCGGATCGTGGAATATTAAATGGTTCGGCAGTTCAACGATCGATAAACATGACTATCCTGCCATGGCGGATATCGTACAGGAAATGGATGTGATGGCCATACAGGAGCTCAAGGGAGATCATTTCAAGGATCGCCTGGATTCCCTTTCGGCAGAGCTTGGAAGAAGAGGGTATCATTATACCTATGTTTACAGTGAGGAAACGGGCTATGTGAATAATCCCGGCGAAAATAAAAATAACTATGTTGAGCGTTATGCATATTTCTGGGATTCCGACAGGGTGGAAATTCTTAATCCGGATAACCCGTATTATTATATCAGTGAGCCCATTATTAATAATTCTACTTTCCGCGCTGTTCCTATTGTAAGCGATTTTAAAGTTAAAAGTGAAGAAGGATTTGATTTTAAGATGGTCACCATTCATACCGTATATAAAGAAGAGATCGAGGAGGTCAGGGGTGCTGAAATATTATTTTTGCACAACTGGATGAATGAACAGGTATTTGATCTCAATGTAAAGGAGAAGGATATTTTTATCATCGGTGATTTTAATGCAAATCCTGATGGACAAACAGCTTATTTCGATCGTATTATAACCGATACCACCGGCTACAGGGTGATCTTCAACGAACCTCTTCTTGCAGGTGAAACTTCAAAGCGTACGACTATTTTATATAAACAGAATATTACTGACGCAGATCATCAATTGCCGGCTTATGATCATCTGCTGCTATCGAAGCACACCACTTATGCCATCCCGATATATCCGCTTACCTGGGCATCAGGGATCATAGGCGTAGTAGCCTTTGACCAGGAGCCAAAGTTCAGCGCAATGAACAGCCGTTTTGAAGTGATCGCCGCCATGTCAGACCACCGCCCGATATGGATAAAATTGCCCTATAACACTGAGGATAGAGACTGAGGAAGTTTGTTAAGCATGGAGCATTGTAATAATGGTTTCTGGTCACTGGTCACTGGTTTCTGGTTAGTGAAGAAGGCAGATTGGAGAATCCATAATCATAGGGGTTCCGGGTGCAAGGTACCGGGTGCCGGGAAAAATGTAGCCATGTAATAATGTTGCCAAGTAACGACCGAGTCCTCGGGGCAAGCAGTTTAGCAATTTAACCATTTAGCCATGTAACCACCGAGTCCTCGGGGCAAGCA
>CAZASJ010000116.1:1711-8656 GCA_964487735.1 uncultured Bacteroidales bacterium
AAAAAATCTCTTCCTTTCCTTGGCTTTATCCAGCCTAAATTTTGTAAGTTTGTTCACCTTTAGAGGTAGAGCGTAATAATAAACCTAATCCCTTGAAAATGAAACATATAATTGGAATACGGCACGAGGATAAATACCTGATGGAGCGAAGGGTTGCAATCATTCCGCAGCATGTGAAGAAACTTATTGAAGAACAGGGACTGGAATTTATTGTTGAGGAATCGCCTAAGCGGATTTTTAAACATGAGGAATTTGTAAAAGCGGGTGCGAAGATTGTGACTGATCTTAGTCCGGCCAATGTTGTTTTTGGGGTAAAGGAAATGCCCAACGAATTCTTTGAAAAAGGAAAGACATACATCTTTTTCTCACATGTGATAAAAGGCCAGCCATACAATATGCCGATGCTCAGAGCAATGATGGAAAAGGGCGTAAACCTGATCGATTATGAAAAGGTGACAGATGAACTGGGTCGCCGACTGATCTTTTTTGGCAAATTTGCCGGACTTGCAGGGATGATAAACTCATTTTGGTCATTGGGGCAAAGGCTTAAAGTACAGGGTGTTGAAACTGCTTTTTCCAGCCTGCGTCAATCGCATACTTATGATTCACTCGAAGAAGCCAAAGAGGCCATCCGCAAGGTAGGTTTGGAAATTGCTGCCAAAGGACTCCCTGCGGAAATTTGCCCACTCACCATCGGTTTCACCGGTTATGGCAATGTCTCTGCTGGAGCACAGGAGATTGCCGGCTTGCTTCCTTCAATGGAGGTTTCGCCGGAAGAATTACTGACGCTTAAAGATCGTAAAGATCTCCCCAATAATGTTATTTATAAGACTGTTTTTAAAGAGTGGGACCTTTCTCAACCAAATGATACCGGAGCTGAATTTGAACTGCAGCATTACTACAAGCATCCGGAAGAATACCACAATGTGTTTGAACAATATGTCCCTCACCTGAGCATTTTGATGAACTGCATGTATTGGGCAGAGCAATACCCAAGAATACTTACAAATGCATATCTGAAGGAGCTATACAGCAAGGGAAATATGAAACTCATTGTTATTGGTGATGTGACCTGCGATCCTGACGGCTCCATTCAATGCACACATAAAGGAACGGAGATTGAAGATCCTGTTTTTGTATACAACCCCCTGACGGGAAAAGCCACCATGGGGTTTGAAGGCGAAGGTGTACTGGATATGGCTGTCGACATCCTGCCAAGTGAACTTCCGCGCGAATCATCCATTGCATTCAGCAATGCGCTCATTTCTTATGTGAAGCCCATCGCGGCAGCAAATTACGATGTGCCATTTTCCGAGCTCAATATTCCGGGTCCGGTCAAAAGGGCTATGATTCTGCATAACGGGGAATTAACTCCTGATTATGAATATATTAAAGAACATTTAAATAATTAATCAACTACCAAATAATTAATTTTGTTATGAAAAAAGTTTTGATCCTCGGAGCAGGAATGGTGGTTAAGCCCATCGTAACTTATTTATTGGAAAAAGGCTATCAGGTTACTGTTGCCACACGTACAAAATCCAAAGCCGATGCTATGATCGCCGGCCATCCGAATGGGACGTCACTTGCATGGACTGTGGAAGATGAGGCGACACTTGATAAACTGGTGAAAGAGCATGACCTTTCTGTTAGCTTACTCCCTTATGCTTATCATGTAATGGTTGCTAAGCTGTGTATCAAGCATAAAAAGAATATGGTTACAACATCATATGTTAAACCTGAAATGCATGCATTGGATGCAGAAGCCAAAGCTGCAGGCATTCTCATCCTGAATGAATTAGGGCTTGATCCGGGCATTGATCATATGTCGGCCATGAGGATTATCGACCATGTTCATGAAAAAGGTGGAAAAATTGAGGAATTCTATTCATTCTGTGGTGCGCTTGTTGCTCCTGAAGTAGAAAAGAACCCTTTCAATTATAAATTTACCTGGGCTCCAAAAGGAGTTGTGATGGCCAGCAACAATGAAGGTAAATACCTGCGTAAGGGAGTTGTGAAGGATATTCCAACGAAAGATCTCTTCAAAAACCCTATTAAGGTTGATGTTGATACCATAGGCCCCCTGGAAGTATATCCAAACAGGGATTCATTGCCATATATTGAATTGTATGGTATTCCTGAAACTAAAACCATGTTCCGTGGCACATTCCGCTATGAAAAATGGTGTGAGGTTTTGGATGGTATGAAATTATTGAATCTGGTGTCGTACGACAAGATCAATATGGAAGGATTGACTTATGCAGAATTATTGGCAAAAGTAGCCGGTTTGAAAGACATCAGCAATCTTAAAAATGACATCATTGAGAAACTTGGTGGTGATCCAAATGCTTATATCTGCGATGCACTTGAATGGCTTGGCTTTTTCAGCGATGAGCCGGTAGACAGGATAGAGGATTCACCATTTGAAGTTACTTCAGATGTGATGATCAGCAAGATGATGATAAAAGAAGATGAGAGGGATATGGTTGTGTTGCAGCATACTTTTGTTGCTGATTATGATGGTGATAAAGAAGTGATCCGCTCAACAATGGTGGATTACGGAACCCAACAAACCGATACTTCCATTGCGCGTACGGTAGCTCTTCCTGCTGCATGTGGTGTTGACATGATCCTTCAGGGACAGATTGCTGCCACAGGTGTTTACATTCCTGTAATTCCGGAAATTTACGGACCCATCCTCGATCAACTCGAAACCCTTGACATCAAAATGGTGGAAGAGTTTGGGATGGATATGGAGAAGAATATTAAATAGAGCGTAGTTTATTTCTAATAACTCACCCTTTTACCCCAGGCCTTTTTCCCTCAAGAAGTAGGAGAGGGGCCCGGGGAAGAGGTGCTTATCATTCGTGTATGTCAAAATTGCAGTCTATTGGCTGCTGGCATCATTGTTGAGATCCCTCAGAAAAGCAGACCTATGGACATTGCCTTCAGCATTATTCTGGTGATTATTGTTGGCTATTACCTGATAAATAGAGGGAATAAGAAAAAGGCCGGTTCTGCATCAAATAATGTAAAAGTAAAAGATAGTAGCATGAAGTATGGTAAATGGGTCGGAGGTGGCCTTGGATGGGCTTTTGGTGGACCGATTGGTGCAATACTTGGATTTGCATTTGGATCCATGTTTGATGGTATGCAAACCGGTAAATATGAATACAAGCCGGGAGCAACAAACAGAGGCGATTTCAATGTAAGTTTATTGATCTTGTCAGCGGCCATAATGAAAGCCGACGACAGGGTTACCAAAGCTGAACTCGAATATGTAAAAGCCTTCCTGATCCGTCAATTTGGCCCAAAAGCAGGGCAGGAGCAGGTGCTGGCCTTACGGGAGATTATCAAACAGGATTTTAGTATCCCTGATGTGAGCCGTCAGATTGGTCAATACATGGATTACGCATCCCGCCTGCAGTTGTTGCATTTTCTTTTCGGATTGTCGGGTGCCGATGGTCATATGCATCCCAAAGAAGTGGAGCTTATAGAGAGCATTAGTTCATACCTTGGAATACGCACTTCTGATTTCAAATCCATTCGTGCGATGTTTGTGAAGGATCTCAACAATGCCTATCAAATCCTTGATATTAGTCCGGATGTTAATGATGATGAACTGAAAAAGGCCTATCGCAAAATGGCTGTTAAGTACCATCCTGATAAAGTTGCCCACCTGGGTGAAGACGTGAAAAAGGCTGCCACTGAGAAGTTTCAGATGGTACAGGCTGCATATGAGGAGATCAAGAAGCAGAGGGGGATTAAATAGTGTTGAGGATTCCACCTTCGCTCCGCTTCGGCGGACGCAGTGAGTTATGAGTTATGAGTGTTGAGTGATGAGGGTTGAGTCCCGACAAAACACAAATGGTTGATTTGGTATTTTGTCGAGGATCCACGAAAAACAATGAATTCAAAGAATTCTGGTTTTGCGGGATGTTGAGGGTTGAGTTGATTATCCAATCTATTTGTCCATTATACACGACTCCTTACAAATTACTATTAAGTACGCACTTTATTTGGATGCTGGATGCTAGATAATTGAGAATGAATTGTATTCCATTATGGGGCACTGGTTTCTGGCTTCTGGTTACTGGTTTTGAGACATTTAGCAACCAATTAGGAACTAGGAACTAGGAACTTGGAACTAGGAACTTCATTAGGATTTTATCACTCATTATGGGTATCAGGGATCCTGCACCCGGCATATTTCTTAATATCTCATTTACGAAAGTTTGAAAAAGGTTTCTTATCTTGTGTTGTAAATTAACCTAAAACCACAGATATGAAGTTTTCCAAACATTACAAATGGTTTCCCATTGCGCTCTTAGCAGTGCTTTTGCTCACATCCTGCGCAGCAGGGAACACCAAATTCGACATGGATCCGGCCGGGTTCTGGATGGGCCTCTGGCATGGATTTATTTCACTGATTGCCTTTATCATCAGCCTGTTTAACAGCGATGTGACTATTTATGAGATCAATAATACCGGATGGCCTTACAACCTGGGATTTATCATAGGTGTGAGTGTATTCTTTGGAGGTTCGTCAAAAGGTACCATGTGCAGAAAGAGACGGTCGTGTTGAGTGTTCCACCTTCGCTCTGCTTCGGCGGACGCAGTGAGTTATGAGGGTTGAGGGTTGAGGGTTGAGTGTTCCACCTTCGCTCTGCTTCGGCGGACGCAGTGAGTTATGAGGGTTGAGTTAACTCATATTTAGAATTAATTCCTCATTCATCTTATCAATCAAAAACAGGCATTATGAACCTGGCACTATTCACTCAATTTTGGGGCTGGGTTTTTTAATCAAAGAACTTCCAACTGATCCCAAACCTGAACCCTGCATCCATCATAGGGTAGGAGGGTACCATGAAATAATCTTTCGGGCTGAAAAGGGCGTTGAAATGCGAATATTTGAAGAACATCCGTGCTCTTTTGATACGGAAGTTGAAGAAGAAGTCTGCATAAACAAAATTCCCGATCTCTTTATCACCTTGTGCATAGAAACTCCGCAATGCGGGCATATATGCGTCTGCATAGTAGGAAGTATTATAGAATACCTCTATACCCGGCTGTATTGTTGTGGCCCCTTTAAACAAGGGTAGCGTTACAAAGATGGCTACATCTCCCATGAAGTCAGGTACAGCAATAAAGTCAGTATTCGAAGCTTTCTGATAAACAAATTTCGTATTGATTCCCACAATTCCCAAACGGAAGTCTTTGTAAACGACGGCTTTGATGAGGTTTATTTCTTCATTTGCCTGATGGGGAAGTGCCTGGGAGTCCAATGCAACATAATTGTTGAGCAGTTGATATTCAAATCCGGCTTTCAGGCGGTTTCTTTTATAGTACAAAGAGAACAGGCTGATATCTGTGCTTACAAAGTTATTATCCCATATGAAATTATTTGCAGAATAGTTCTGGTAGAACCAGCCAGGCTTTTGTTTTGCCAATTGATAAGAGAACTCAATCTTCCCATATTTCTTCTCAATTTTCCCCGGGTAATAGGCAAATTGGGCATCTATTTTATAGTCTCCCCCATTATAGTCACCTGTTACGAATTCTACCCGTCCATTGATTAAGAACGTTTGTTTAATGAGCCAGTATATGCCTGCAGATGGAATCAGGTTGTTAAAATATCTGCGTTCTGTGTAGCCACCTAGTTCATGGTAAATGTGTTTAATAGCACCAAAGACGTAAAATGGCTTTCTCTCATTTGAATCCAGGTAGCCAAGGTTGGACCACATGAGTTTATTTGTGATTTTGAAATGATATACCGAATCCAGTGTACTTGTTGAGTCGAGATAAATATTTTTATAAAATCCGGCAGTAGGATCTCCATCAGAATATTGCTGTGTTTGCCTGCTCCAGTTAAAGAAGTGGGTGAGGCGTCCAGCATGTATGTTTCGTCTTACAAATGTGCTGTCGTTCAGCTTTTTAAGTTTCTTTTGGATGTTAAAGAACTGATTGACGCTAAAGCTGGATTGCTTGATAAGATTGGTAGCGGAGTAAAGATTTACGGGGTATACATAGGGGTCGCTCTCCAGGTTTTGCTCAAAGAGGCTGTCGGCGGTAATCCCGCCATTTTCGTATGCATAAACCTTATTGTAATGATAGTTGCCAATGGCCCCGTATCGCCTGCTTTTTGTGAAATACTGTCCGGTGATGGCAAGGCTTTTATTGTCGGATTTTTGCCTCTGGTACTTTCCCGGTCCGAAGATATACCTGAAGTCGGCTCCCAGTGTGAAGTTTGGAAATATCCTGGTATCGATCTTGGCCTGCACCATTTGCTCTTTTTTCGGGCCCAATACATAAATCAGTTCGGTAAAAGGTTCGTGCAGCTGATAGTATTCGGTATTCTCATCATCATAAATATAGGCATCGAAACTATGGATTCCAAAATTAAAACCTGCTCGCTTTAATGGGTTGAAAAGCAGGTCTTTGTATAAGAGCCCAGGGTTCCCCAGGCTGGCAAAAAAAGGAGTTATTTTAAAGATTTCTTCGTAGTTCTGGATTCCTTGAAGGTGCATATCATAATCATGCAATCGACCCAGGGCCAGACTATCTACATTGTGCATGTAGAATAATACATCGGATGTATCTTTGGATTCAATCACGGTATCGCATTCCTGCGATAGGGCATTCATCATCATTCCGATGGAAAGAAGAACAAATACGCATATCTGTTTGAATCTCATTTTCAGCTAACGTGATTAGTCAGGATTAATTTTCAAAGATATGAATTATATCAGCGAACAGGAAATGGGATTTACAGGTATGTGCGGTTGAAATTTCAGGAAGGCTACTATGCTTGGTGTTCCATGTTCAGTGTTCGAATGAGAAAGAAAAATCAATGATCCCGGAGGGATCAAATATGTATTGTGAGATAGAAGTTGTCAGAAGTAAGAAAGAAGAAGGACTGATCCCGGAGGGATCAAATATGTATTG
>CAZASJ010000117.1:0-8615 GCA_964487735.1 uncultured Bacteroidales bacterium
GGAAAAGCTACGGCGGGCTAGCCTGTGGGGCTATTTGGCTTCGCCGAGCTCCGCTGAGCTCGTCCAGCAAGCTGGCCTCGGTTCGCTCCGGTTAACATAATGGCCAATTCTAGTGTCAGCGCATCAACCAGGCAACAGTAAAAGAAAGCCGCATCTGCACTAGAATGTACTTGCATTATGTTAATATAGCTTTGATAATCATCATAATACACTCCTATTTTACAATTATCCAAATTCAAATGACCAGATTTCAAGAGGGGAGAGGCTTTAGCTTTTCCGGATAATTGGTGGATACACTCTTTTTGCGTTGAGGAACAACGTGAAAAGGGTATTTGCAAATAGTCAAGAACCCTTTAATTTAACTAAATGTTGCAGATTTCAATCGATTCGGGGGGAATAGGTTTTGGCTTTATTAACTTTTGTTGAAAACTTTTCTGCATCCCATAAACGTTCCTTAGCTTTTTTTTTTTCTAATATTGATTATTAATCAAGCCATGGTTATTCAATGTATTGGGATTGTATTTGATTAAAATGCAATTCTACGTGAAAAAAACAAAGATTGTCATTTTTATTTGCCCTGGTCTAAGCAACCGAAAAGGAGTTTTCTATATCATATATGATAGCAAAACTTATATGGGTTAAGGTGAAAAGAATGGCGTAATACTTGGATTTTTTTTTGAAGGTTATTTACTCTCTATTGGTGCACCCCACCATACTTCCTAAAGGTCGGATAATACAAAATTTTCTAATCCCCAAACTATTAGTAATGAAAAAGCTATTTCTCATTAGCATGTCAATTGCTATATTATCAGTAACCTCAAATGCTCAGATTGAAATGAATTCAAGTGGACAAGTAGGAATTGGTACAAGTCCAAGTAGCAGCTATGATCTTATATCCATTAAGGGGAAAATGAATACATTGCGCCTCGGTCAATATGGAACAATGCCCAGTGGAGCCAGTTTTTACAGTTATGGCGGTTCATCTTTCAATGGTACTTATGCATCTGCAGCCATCAGTTTTGGAACGAGACAGTATTATTCATCTTATTACACTAGAATGTCTCCTACGGTAAATAACGTCTGTGATTTAGGGTCAAGCTCATACGCTTATCGTTATATATACACCTACTACGTATACGAACTCTCAGACAAAAGGCTAAAAGAAAACATCCAAAATATAAATGGAGCATTAGGAATTGTTATGGATCTTAAAGGTGTACGGTATGATTTGAAAAAAGATGATGCTTTTGATGAATCAATAATAAGTAATGAGGAGGAAAAAGCTTCACGTGATGCTGATCGGAAGGATAACATCGGATTTCTTGCCCAAGATGTTTATGACGTTATACCTGAGGTAGTTAATTATGATGATTCTACAGATATTTACTCAGTGTGCTATACAAGGTTGATTCCAGTATTGGTTGAAGCCATTAAGGAACAGCAGGCTCAAGTTGAATCTTTACAAAGCCAAGTAACCGCTTTGACATCCCTTTCTTCAGATTTTAAGGCAGCTTCCACCAACCTAGAGCCAACATTAGATCCGTTGGACATTTCAAGTGAGCTATTCCAAAATGCTCCAAACCCATTTTCTGAAGAAACTACGATCAAGTACTTCCTTAGCGAAAATGTTGATAATGCTATTGTATATATATATGATCTGACTGGAAAACAACTTAAGAATTACAAATTGTCTCATTCTGGAAGTGGTGAATTAATAATCTTTGCAAGGGAGTTCAACCCTGGTACTTATCTGTACACCTTGATTGCTGATGGCTTAGTAATTGAGTCTAAACAAATGATTCTCACCGACTAACCCTCTTATTACCAGGCTGAAAATTGTATTGCATTCACTGTTTTACTATCTCAGTCGGCATATTTTAGTATTAGATTTTCCTTTTACCAGAACGATAAGTCTGCTATGATAAATTCATATAATTATGTGGTATTAAGACCTATGGGTGAAGGAACGACTTCGGGTGGACAGTTTGAAGCAGGTATTTATCTATATACTCTATTTGCGGATGGCCAAATTATTGGAACAAAACAACTAATCCTAACTGACTGATCAAAAGCTTTTTATTTTTTCAATTTCCATTACTATGAAAGCACCAATAACAAATGAGGAAACAATCATTAAGTATTATTTTTCAGAATCAATCAAATCAGCTAGTCTTTTTATATATGATATGACAGGCAAGCAACTATTTAACTATGATATGCATCATACTGGTGAAGGAGCCATTCCTATTTCTGGAGGTGCATTAGAAGCTGTTCTATATATGTATTCTCTGGTTGCAGACTGTAAGCTTATTGGGACTAAACAAATGATGTTAACCTATTGAAATAAAACAACATGAAAACACCAGACATACTTGTAGTACTATCCTTGATTTGTTTCGTTGATCTTAACTCCCAAGTATTAGATAGGACTATTATAGAGAAAACTCCATGGGGAACAAATGTAACCACATATATTAACTTTGAAGCTATAGCTGCAGATCGTCAAGCTGGAGATGACTATTACCGTGATGACACTGATGGTACGTATATTTATACCTACCCTCCTTATAGCTCTACCGATAGATTTAACTGTCATGGGTATGCATGGTACATGTCAGATGCAGCTGGCGGGACCGGACATTTAGATCCTAGATCTATCGGTACGTCAAATGGGACCTTACCATATATATCTGATGGAATTAGCTATAAAAGAGTATATTCTGAGTCAGATGCTGATATCGTATGGTGGAGTAATGGAAACCATTCAGCAATTACTACCGAAACACCTTGGGTTTGGAGATCCAAATTTCAATTTGGACCACTTGTCGAGCATGACTGGGATGATACCCCTTATGGAGTCTCTGGTCTTGAGTACTATAAAAGGTGTTTTTATCGGATTAGTGATTGTTTTGATTCTGATGCAGATTTGAATTTTTGCAAGCTAGAACTTTATAATGCCTCTGTTTCAGCAAACACTGATTTGGAAATTGAGTTTGAAGATTGGATTCTAATTAAAGGCACATTTAGCACCGGAATAGGGGCAATATTGAACATTCATCCATAACAGATCATATTTTTATGGAATATGTATGAATTTCCTATTATTACCTTGAAAACCTATTTAATAAAATGAAGCGACATTCACTATTCTTGATAACTACTTTTATCTTATTGACAAGTGCTGATTGTGAAAATGAACCTGAACCTGAACCATTGGTATCCTCAATAGGAAACCTTAAGATTACTATCACATATCCAGAGGCAGTTATTGAGAACGGAGAAAAGGTAGGATACATCCATGTTCCTGGTGTTGGAGCTGAGGTAAGTCTGTTTAACAACAACCATGTTAAGTGTCTGGGATATAAGGATGCAACTCTTGGTCGGGTTCTGGATGGAGAAGTCCTGGTACAGCCTAAATACACTATATGTGCAAATGAGAGTGGTGAAATAATGTTCCAATATATCCAAGCAGGTGAATATTATCTATTAGTTGTAGCCAGGGACCTTTATCGCTATTCTGAGAAATATATCAATGTAACAGTAGGTGACACATTAGAACTGATCAAGGATTTCTCCTATTCAGGGAGTTTCTTCAAGGAACTTGAACCGTGGGATTATGACATGCCTTTTTTGAATTAGGGACATTCGCAAAATAGGCGTAAGCCTTCGGCGTAGTACATCTTCCAGAGGCCGGTCGGGTCGGGTATCTTTGGGGGAAAAGAAAACAACATACAAAATAAGGCGAAAAGTGTATAGCAAACTGAGCGGAGCGAATTTGTCTATACGCTTTTCTAAACGGTTAACTGAAAAGCTTTTGTGCAAGGGGAATGGTTGATTTAAAGCAGGGCCGGGGGGCTGGCATTGCGTGTGAAGAGGGTTCTGTAGCTTTTTCTGAACAGAACCCTCTGAAGAGCAATACCCGGGCTGGCCGGAGGGGCAATTTGGCATAATGACTAATTCTAGTGCAACCATCGAAATGAAACCAGGGCTGGCTTGTGTGTCTATTTACCTGAGCGAACAGGCGAAGGCAAGTGCAGCGCAGACATAATATCACATTCTAGTGCAATGCTGATACCTAAGAGGATCTTACAGAGGAGTTCTTCTTAAGAATAGCGCAAATCCCTTTAACAGGACAAACAGCCGGTGGCTGTTTGGGCCTGGCTGTGGGCGGTTATCGATATAGGGGCAGGAAATGCCCTATATCTGATTTTATGTGAATCAGCGCGGCGGACCAGGATTTGCTTTGATTGCACTAGAATGTACTTGCATTATGTTGATATAGCTTTGATTTTCAGAGTAATATTCAAACATCATTGTTGAATTCCAGGATAAATCAAAATATTACAAGAGGGGAGAGGCTTTTGCTTTTCCGGATGGTTGAAGGATGCACTCTTTTTGCGTTGTGCAGCAACGAGAAAAGGGTGTTTTTTTAACGCTAATATATAGCTGAATCCTACATAAAGAGGGATCCTCTTATAGCGTATGCATATGTTACCATTTTGGTAACATTTACTATCTTTGTAGAAATTTAATGCACATTATTGCAAAAAGAACCATAAAGGATTTTTGGGAGAAGCATCCGGAAGCCGAGGATGCTTTAAGGATACTATCGATTAATCGTCGAAATCAATTACGCAAGGGGATGGATATTCATTCGATTTATAGGAACACATTCGGCTTATAATAAGATCAATCCAAAGAAAATCTAAAAGATATGTACCAATTAAAACCAATAAAATCGGAAGAGGGTTATAATAGTGCACTTGAGCGTATGGAAGAAATATTTCACTCTAAGGAAGGTACCGAGGATGGAGACGAAGCAGAGATTCTCATGTTGATTATTGAAGATTATGAAGAAAAGTATCATCCCATTGGTAATCCAGATCCCATTGAGGCTATTAAGTTTATAATGGAGCAAAAGAATCTAAAGCAGAAGGACCTGGCTGAAATCCTTGGATATCGTAGCCGTGTTTCAGAAGTCCTATCCAGGAAAAGGAAACTGAATTTGGAAATGATTCGCAGGCTTCATAAAAAACTTAATATTTCTTACGATACACTAATGGGGAGGTATTAGCAGCAACTTTGCAACAAAAGGACTTTGATAACTTGAAGTCGCAAATTGCGACATCAAGCTGGGTTGAGGACTTTATATTTCAGCTAACAAGAGAGGAATCCGATAACTTGCTATTCCAAATTGGAATAGCAAGTTCCGGTGGCCGTCGCACACTTCCAAGAGCATTTTCTGAGCAAGGTGTTGCTATGCTATCAGGAGTTTTGCATAGTGAAAGAGCCATCAAGGTCAATATTCATATATCGTCCAAGAATTGGTTTTAAAAAATAGAAGGAGCATCACCCTGGCAACAAAGCAAAGAAAGTCGCAGTTGCACTAGAATTAATATTATGTTAAATAGGATAAATAGAAAGAAAGGGAGATATTATAAAATTACCTCCCCTTCATCTCAATATTCTAGTGAACTTGAAAGATGATTACAGGTTTTCCTTTAGTTCTTTTACCCTGTTATACTGGTCCATCATCTGCTCTTTGTAATAAATCCTCTGTAACAGATCAAGTGTTTCATACTTCACTGGAGCATTTGCATCATTAAGCTCATAGGCTTTCTCCAATGCTGGAATAGCTTCCTGGTACTTCTCTTTACCAAGTTCAATCAGTTTTGCCCTGGTAGCATCGTGTTCTTCGGTATTTGATCTGTCATAGAAATCAGCTCCCTGCAGGTAATAAATATAACCCACATCATACCACACATAATAAATTGAAGGATCAAGTTCTCCTGCCTTTTCATAGGACTCGATGGCTTGGTCAATAAATTCTACCTCCTCCTTATTAATCAGCAAACGTCCTTTCCAGTAATATAGTTCAGCCACATCAGGATTGCTGGCAATGGCAGCATCCATAAATTCAATTCCCTCGTCGTACTTTTTTAGCTGAATGTATGTATCTGCCACATTAGCAATTACATTAATAGTATCGGGATACTTGGCAAAGGCCTCTTTCATAGTTTTCAGACCAGCAAGGGTGTCTCCAATTGAAAAATAATCCATTTTGATCTGCAAATACGTATTGGGACCGCCGTAATCAGCCTCAGTAAGCTGCTGATAATATCCAATGGCCTTCTTGTAGAGTTCTTTATTATCAGTTTTAGAAGCAATCTCCCTGGAAATAATCCCTGAATACTGAACCATAAGAGTATCAAATTCGCCAGCAAATAACTCCTGTTGATTCACTTCGAGGACATTCTCAAAGGAATATAGAGCTGCGTCATAATCGCCTTCATAGTAACTGTTTACACCAGTTCTTTTCAACTGAGTCTTCAACTCGGTAAGATGGTCTTTGATTTTGGTATCCAGCTTGCCATTTACGTCAAGTTCCTTAGCCTTGAAATAGGCATCCATAGCCACCCTTAGTGGATCTTCATGAATGGGATCCAGCCTCTCCCAACCCTGAAGAGCCCCATTGGCAAAGGAGTATTTCATGTGCTCGTAAACATAGGTTTCTGTGAGAACACCATCCTTTGTCTCTGTTTCAATGCTCAGAGGGTCGTTGTAAAAAAGAACCATGGTCTTGGTAGGCGTGCCTTCCTGGATTTGCTCCAGACCCAGCATAAAAACGTCCTGATAGATCTCCCCTCTCTTTAACCAGGTGGCTGCTTTCAGACTTTTCTTTGCATCCTGAATATCAGCATCACTTTTTTCAACCTTTTTCTTTACGGTATTGTAGTTCAGCAGAACCACAGCTTCCTGGGCATGTATTACCGGCATAAGCATTATTGCCGCCAGTATGGTTACGAATAACTTTTTCATTTCGATTGTGAATTTATATGTGTAGCAAAAATATAAACTTTACTTAAAACCTTCAAATAAGATGCCAAAACAGTTTACTCTTCTGCAACACCTTCAGTTGTATTCTCTTGAGAACCGTTATCATCAGTGCCCTCCTGTTCCACATTGTCCTCATGGGCCGGAACCTGGGTTGCAGCAGCAATCCGATCTCCATCCCTTAGGTTTATTAACCTGACTCCCTGAGTATTACGCCCCATTACACGCATGCCGCTCACGGCAAGCCTGATCGCAATACCATTCTCGGTGATGATCATCAGATCATCCTCATCCGTTACAGCTTTGATGGCAATTAACTGGCCGGTTTTTTCCGTAACATTTATGGTTTTCACACCCTTTCCTCCACGGTTTGTTATCCGGTAGTCATCAAGATCGGAACGTTTTCCATATCCATTTTCGGAGAGAACAAGAATATCTTTCTCACCTTTTTTGGCAGTTATAATTCCAACTACCTCATCTTTGGGACCACCCAGAGTAACTCCTTTTACGCCCGATGCAGTTCTTCCAACAGCCCTTACTGTATTTTCGGGGAAGCGGATAGCTTTACCTGACCTTAATCCAAGCATCAGTTCCATTTCACCATCTGTCAGCCTTGCATCCAGCAACATATCCCCTTCTCTTATAACAATGGCGTTGATACCATTCTGCCTTGGCCTGGAGTAAGCTTCAAGCCTGGTTTTCTTAATCACACCTTTTTTGGTGGCAAGTACCAGGTAATTTTTATTTATGTACTCCTCGTCCTTCAGGTTCTTCACGTTCACAAAAGTCTTGATCGTGTCCTCCTTCTCAATGTTAATCAGGTTCTGAATGGCTCTTCCCTTGCTGGCCCTAGCCCCTTCCGGAATCTGATAAACCTTTAGCCAGTAACACTTACCATTCTCAGTAAAGAAAAGAATGGTGTTATGCATGGTCGCAACAAACATGTTCACCATGAAATCTTCTTCCCTGGTTGTGCTTCCTTTTGCACCTACACCTCCCCTGTTCTGGGTTCGGAAATCCTGAAGTGGTGTCCGCTTAATATATCCAAGCTTTGAAATGGTGATAACCATGTCGTCGTCGGCGTAGAAATCTTCAGGATCAAACTCACCCACATCCGGAACAATTTCTGTTCTGCGTTCATCGCCGTATTTCTCCATTACCTCCAGCAACTCCTCTTTGATGATCTCCATTCTGAGGCCCTCATCCGCGAGAATCTTTTTATAGAACTCGATCATCTTCATCAGCTCATCGTATTCGTTCTGAAGCTTCTCACGCTCCAGTCCGACAAGACGTTGAAGACGCATCTCCAGAATTGCTTTGGACTGTATCTCGGTAAACCCAAACTTTTCCATAAGGCCGTCGCGGGCCTCATCTGGCGTTCGTGAAGCCCTGATCAGGGCAATTACCTCATCGATGTGGTCAAGCGCCTTTAAAAGGCCTTCAAGGATATGAGCACGCTTTTCTGCCTGGTCCAGATCATACTGAGTCCTGCGAACGATAACCTCATGCCTGTGTTCCACAAAATATTTAATGATCTGCTTCAGATTCAGTGTCCTCGGCCTCCCCTTCACCAATGCAATATTATTCACATTGAAGGCAGTCTGTAACTGAGTATATTTAAGCAGATTATTCAGAACTACATGGGCGCTGGCATCTCTCTTAACAATGATCACGATGCGCATCCCCTGGCGGTCCGATTCATCATTGATGTAGGAGATACCTTCAACTCCCACCACCAGGGCGTTGGATGTGAAGGGTCGAAGGTTGCTTTTAACCGATAC
>CAZASJ010000118.1:0-8610 GCA_964487735.1 uncultured Bacteroidales bacterium
GATATCTGATATCTGATATTTGATTTGATTTCCGGTTAACCACCGAGTCCTCGGGGCAAGCAGTTTAGCAATTTAATTTTCCCCGGTATCTGGGACCAAAAATCACTGAAGCACTGGAACAAAATACTGGATACTTGATATCAATCCATAATTAACAATTTATCGGTCTTCATACTTTCTCTCACCTGTCTCAATCGGAGCCATGATCGTATTTGATTGCGACACCACAAGACTTGAATACTTGTTGTTGTAATCCGCATATGGATTTGTAGCCATATTGAAATCCAATTCAACTTGTTTCCCTGAGGTAGGTGGGTGGATAATAAGGTAACGGCCATTTTCATACGTTTGACCTGGATCGGGACCGGAGCTACCATCTAATATCGGAATAAAAACAGTTCCAGGGTTTTCTGCAAACTCCGGCATATTGATATTCTTATAGGCAGTAAGATTGTACTTAACACCGTCAATTATACAGCTGATTATCCCATAGTGATATAACTGCACCGTAGAACCGTCATGCATGGCAACATCTACTTTTTTACCGGGCTCAGTAAGGCTTATGGCGCCTTTAAAAACATAATTACAATCAATACCATGATAATAAAGTCCATGAAAGTCAGTGATCTCGGTTTGATTAAAAGGCTCATTTACTTTCTTAATGATCCATTGGTTCTTTGCTGTTCGATACTTATTGTCTACCGATTCGCAATCTGTTGATTGTGCTAAAAGGGAAATAGAGAATATTGACAATAAAAAAAGGAGGCTAAATGCTCTAAAAATTGGCTTCATAGGTTTTTGGGTTTTATATGAAATTCATTCAAATATAATCATTGTATACTGCCAATGCAAGTATACAAATCTAAAAGTCTTGCTGCTAAATGAAACGAATGGCTTACTTATTTGTTCATATCTAAGGAATGATATCAATATATTAACTCAATATCTCTCAATTCGGATTTGCATATTTATGATTACTTTTGATTTGACGGGGTAAATTTTACTTAAATGAGATTAGCATTATTATCACTGCTTGTGATCTTCTCACTATGCAGTTTTAGAGGAACTGTCATCGGACAGGAGCGAGCATACCCCGATAGCTTATTTGGTGAGCTTGAACGTGGGAACCTGGATACAAATACCTTCTTTGAACTATGCAATTGCATTAACAATGACCTTTTCAATGATCCTGACCGGTCGATGAAAGATGCCAGAAAGGTGCTTGATCTTGCATTGGCAGCTTCATATTACCGGATTATCCCCAGAATGATTATGTACCAGGGTATCAGCTATGATCTGAGCGGTAAATACGACTCTGCTATTATTATGTATGATTCAGCATTATTGATGGCTGAAAAGTATAATCTGAAGTCAGACAAGGGCGCTATTTACAATAATTACAGTATTGTATATTCTATAATGGGGCAGCTCGAACAATCTCTGGACTACTGCATGAAGGCCCTATATGTTTTTGAAGAACTGGGTGATTCTGCCAACATGGCCAAGGTGTACAACAGCCTGGGATCAAGATACTCGGAGATGAGCATGAACGATATGGCCATTTCCTATTATGAAAAGGCTATTACCATTAACGAAAGGTTCGGAGACTTAAGCCGCCTGGTAAAAAACTATGGCAATATCGGAACGGTATATTCCGTCCTAAACAAACATGAGAAGGCCCTGGAAAACTATACCAAGGCCTATATGATCCTTAAAGATCTGAATAATAAGCTGGATATGTCGATCACCCTGTCGAATATGGCCATTACCTACCGAAATATGTATAAGTTTGACCTTGCTCTATCTTTTGCAGAACAATCATATACTCTGGCTCTTGAAACAGATGATGAGATCGGAAAATTGATGTATTTTACTACCTCCGCAGATATATACAAAGACCAGGAATTGTATTCAAAAGCACTAAAAAACTATACCATTGCTGAAACCCTTGCCGACAGCATTGGGGCAAGACAAAACCTCCTGGAAATATACAGCAGCATGGCAGATATTTATGCCAAAATGGATGAGTTCGAATTGGCCTATCTATACAATGAAAAGCATAATGCCGAACGTGTAAGTTTGCTGGATGAGGAAAAAACCAAGGCCCTGGACAAGATCAAAGAATTTGAAGATGAGAAAGTAAAAACCAAGATCGACCTTCTTACCAAGGATGCCAAAATACAGGATCTTATGATCCGCCGCCAGAAGATTATACGCAATTCGGTAGCAGGTGCCGGTGGCTTGGTGCTTCTGATGGCTATCATGATCTGGAGCCGTTATCGCTATATAAAGAAAACCAGGAACATCCTTGCAGAAAAAAATGTGATCATTCAGGATGAAAAAGAAAAGTCAGATAAGCTTCTCCTGAACATCCTTCCTGAGGAAACGGCCGAAGAGCTTAAACACAATGGAAATTCGAAAGCCAGAAGTTTTGATATGGTAACAGTAATGTTCACTGATTTCAAAGGGTTTACACAAATGGCGGAAATGCTGAGTCCTGACGAATTAGTGGCTGAGATCGATCATTGTTTTAAAGCATTTGACAATATTATCACCAACTATAAAATTGAAAAAATAAAGACTATTGGCGATGCATATATGTGCGCAGGAGGGCTTCCTCTTGCAAATAAGACCAATCCGCTGGATGTTGTAAAGGCTGCTATGGATATCCGCGATTTTATGCTCAACCTTCAAAAAAGCAGGAAGCTGAAAGGCCAGCCCTTTTTCGAGATCAGGATCGGCGTACACACCGGACCGGTAGTAGCAGGAATTGTCGGGATCAAGAAGTTCCAGTATGATATTTGGGGAGACACTGTAAATATTGCTTCCAGGATGGAATCAAGCAGCGAAGAGGGTCAGGTTAATATCTCAGAAACAACCTATGATCATATAAAACAGAAATTCGAATGCATTTACCGTGGAAAGATCGAAGCAAAAAATAAAGGAGCGGTGGAAATGTATTTTGTTAAAAGGGAACTCCCAGGTGAAGGCCAAGCATAATGTGTTGATCATTTTTAGCCCATGAATATTCTACTACAGGGCCTAAGTGAACTTTACCCGCATCAAATTCATAACCGGTTTCAATATGTCCGGAATAACCCCATTCATTATCATGTTCAAAATAGGTAATGCCAGGGCCTGCTCCTATCCACCACCCATGGATGGGCCGGTAAACAAACATAAGATGCGCTGTATAATGCCTATGCGTACCAAGAAGAAATCCAATTCCGGGTGAAATACCAAAATTATGCATCTTGCCTCCGAACGACCTCATATAATGAAAATGAAACCCGGTTGCCATGTTCTTTTCGTTTAAATCAAAAACGACACCAACGGCAGCGCCTATTTCATTTTTAAAATCTCCATGGTTATGTCCGTCATGATCATGATCAGTATGATCATTTTGTGCCTGCAAGGAGATCAATCCAATAAAAAAGAATACAAAAAGACAGCTTATTCGTTTATTCATTCTATAATGTATGTTTTGTACATTACAAAGATAAATAAATAACACAAGAGGCTGTCTTTGAGTTCATGCTCACATCACTAAAAATGTGTACTCCCTAAAATGGTCTTGAATAGTAAACCACATTATCAGCAAGAACATCAGGCTTTACAAATAAATCCATACCGGGAGAACCAGAAGCCTTTGAGCAGAACTGATCGAGGGAATTCCTCTTTTCGGTATATTCGTTTCCACGCTCATCGTCTCCAAGAATTCGATTACAACTAAGGGCCATCATATTATAAGCAAAGGCCCTGACAGGTGCAGGAGCATCCGGCTCAGCATCAAGATAAGCCTGAAAAACATCAATGGCCTTTTCTGCCATTTCCGTATCCCTTCCTTGCATAGCCATCATGGTATATGCCCTGGCCAAATCAATCAGAAGAATGTTGTTATCCGAATTTAATGAAATTGATTCTTCAAAATACTTCTTCCCATTTTCCATATCGCCTTCCATCAGATATGCTCGGCCCAGTTCTTCGGAAATGATGGCATTGGCTTCATTGGCCTCATATTCATCAAGCCAGAATTCCAACTGACTTTCTTCTTCATTTAATAATAATGCTTCAGCCCTTAAACCCTGAACAGCATTGCACTCAATGAGCTTATTGGCATAAAACAAGGCTTTTTCCTGATCACCCCCCATTTCCGGAGGCAACATAGCGTTGATCTCTGTTAATGATACCAGAACGGATGCACAACAAGGATCCAGTTCAAGCACCTTATCAAAAGCAAATATTGCCTCATCAAGCATTCCTTTGATCTCTTCTTTTCCTTGCATAATATCTATGTACACGGCAAGGAACTTCATCCTTGCACTAAAGTATGCATAGACCATGTTCTCAGGATCCAGCGAACTGGCTTTTTCCGCATCTGCGATAATTGGTTCAATGTTCAGCTCTCCAACAGCCAGCATTAGGTGCTTTCCGGCCCTGGCACGTTCATAATATGCCTTTGCATTCCCAGGCTCTGCCTTTATAATATCATCCAGTAATAGCATTGCAGAATCAGCATGGCCATCCATGCGAAGCTCATATGCCTGCATCACCTGATCTTTTGCCTGCAGGAAGCTGCAGGATGTTATCATCCATGATAAGCAGATTATTCCGCCAAGAATCAGGGCAAACATGAGTTTTGTGTTTTTTGTTTTTAAATTTGACATAGTTCTTCCCTCCTTAAATAATAGGTTAATAAATGTTTTTGTAACTTGTGATTAGCTAAGCTAACCAGGGTGGTATATGGGAGTAATATTGTAATTCAAAGATACTGTGACGCAGGGCTGAAACAAAATTGAAAACTGCAATTGGAAATTAAAGATTTGCATTTTTTGCCAAAGAGCGTATGTCCACAGCTTAGGTAATTTTCTTTCTGAAGGTGTCAATAGTCAACAATAACTTATTAAAAAACCGATTCCGGTCTTTTGCCCCGGAAACACTTACAAGTGTTGATTTCCGAATAAGTTTATTAAAGTAATTCTCTACATTGGAGCAAAAGAAAGGACTTTGAGAGATAAGCAGACTGAGGGTATTAAAGGTTAGATATACCGTAGTAACATCATCTCTTCTAACAAGTATGGTATTATCATTTAGCACTACTTCATTCTCATACATGCTAAAGCTTCCTTCTATTCCCTCGGCGGGCTCTCCATAAAGATATTTGAAGCCATATTCGGCCTGCTTTCTCATATGATTTACCCACTTCTCAAGTTTGTCGCAGAGATTGAGAATATCATCGGCCTTCTCAAAGTATCCGGAGATCATATAATACTCGATCTGCCTAAGGGTAATATTAAAGGTATCTTCATTCCAGATCTCAATAGTTGGGATTTTATTTGAAACCGAAAGCAATTGCCTGCCAATATTTATAATCTCCGTATCAGCATCATCCAACCTGATCTGTTTGTCTTCGAATTCAGGGAACTGACAAAGGGTTTTCTGCCAGAAAAATATTTTAAATGATGCAAGTTCGGGAATTTGAAAATTATGAAAGACCGGAGGGTCTTTGGCTGCATATATGATCTTCCTGTCGGAAGATTCATATATACGCTTTGTATCGGCAAGGATCATACTCAGCCATTCCTTCATGCCTAGCTTATCCGGCTCCAGGGTAAAATAATCGAATAGTATTTTGTTTCCCTTCAGTGTAAAAAGAGCATCAAGGGAAAGCTTATATGCAGACGCAAGTTTTTGAAGTTCAAGCATATCAAGTGGCTTTTCACCACGGATCCGCCGATATGCACTATCGTAGCTGATCGACAATAATTCGGCGATCTCATGTACAAACGAACCTTCAGCCGGTATTCTCTCTCGTATCTGATTAAAAAGGTTTCTCTGGAAATCCGGATGCTGCTCCATGAGATAAATATACAACAATCAGGATATCAATGCAAGAGCACCTGGGCAGGACAAACCTCAAAATCCAAAACCTTGTTCTCTGAAGCCTTGCAAGGTGGGTTAAAAACCCAAAATATAAACCCTATCTTTACATCATGCGATTTACAAAAGCCATTGTTCGAACACCTTGCGAAAGGATAACTGAAGGATTAAGTGCTGTTGATCTCGGCAAACCCGATTTCAGGCTTGCTCTTAAGCAACATGAAAAATACATCAGTGCCCTGAAAGATTGTGGCCTTGACATTAGCATTCTTCCCCCCGACAATGATTTCCCCGACAGCACTTTTGTGGAAGATACAGCCCTTTTAACACCCGCCGTAGCAGTGATCACCAATCCGGGGGCTCCTTCAAGAAAAAAAGAAATTGAAAGCATACGGGAGGTGATCGGATCGTTTTATAAAACCATTGAATGCATCCGGGCGCCCGGAACCCTTGAAGCCGGAGATGTGATGATGGCCGGGAGCCATTTTTATATTGGCCTTTCGGAAAGAACAAATGCTGAAGGAGCTCAACAACTTATTCGGATCCTCGAAACATATGGTATGACAGCTTCTGTAATCGAGGTTTCTGATATGCTCCACCTTAAGTCGGGAATTTCTTTCCTCGAAAATAATATACTGCTGGCTCATATTTCTCTCGTTGAGCATGATGCCCTGAAAGGCTTTAATATTATTCCCGTGCCGGAAGAAGAAGCATATGCAGCCAATTCACTCTGGATCAATGGAAACGTGCTAATACCAGAGGGATATCCGCAAACACTCCACAACATACAAATAGCCGGCTTTAAGGCCCTGCTACTAGACATGTCGGAATTCAGGAAACTGGATGGTGGGCTTAGTTGCCTTTCACTTAGATTTTAGTTTCCTTGAGCTACAATTCGTAGATGTTACACCTTCGTAATGGCCCCGGCATTTACATCTCCAGCCAACAGCTACAAAATATCTCTGGACTTTCTACCTATAATTATATATCTTCGTATATAAGATATAAATCTTAACAAATAAACACATGGAACAAAAATCCGCATCAAATGCACAATTAATTGCCATTGTAAGTTACCTTACATTTATCGGATGGATCATTGCATTTATCCTTTACCAGAATGACAAATCAGAACTGGCATCCGTTCACATCCGCCAAACATTGGGCTTATTCATTCTTGGAATACTTCTTTTCTGGATACCTATACTTGGATGGATCCTTTCGCTGGTAGTATTTGTACTCTGGATCATAGGACTTATATATGCAGCACAAGGGGAGGCAAAACCGATTCCAATCCTTGGAAACTTCTTCCTCGACCTTTTCAAAGGAATCGCATAAAACAGACCGAACTCGAATCAGTAAAACAGTTTACCCACTTAGCCATGAATCAAATCAAATCCATCGCAATCACCATCACCCTTATGTTTGGATTAAGCCTTAATGGGCAATCACAGGGGTTTTGGGAGTGGGGGCCCCATACTCCGCTGACTGATTCATTATCGGATAATTCAAATCCATTTCTATTTCTTACCGGCTATGGATATGATGATGCCCTGCTCATGTTCTGGGAAAAGCGCATCGACTCTCTTACAACGGCCATCTACATGGATAATATCCTGGATGGGGATACTGCAATGCCCGTGGCTTACGGATCAGGTATTCAATATACCGGGCCTCAAATAATAAGGCAAGATTTTAGTTCAGGATCAGATACTTCCTTTTTTCTCATTTATGTGTCGAACCAGAATGGCAATGCTGATCTCTATTGCAAAGCTTTCTTAAAAGATGGCTCATTTCAGGAAGATGTAGCGCTTACAAGTACTTCCGATGATGAAGAACAATTTACCACCGGAAGGGAAGATTTTTGGTGGGATAATAATGCCTATGTGCGAAGCATGCTGGCATATATCCGCAATGACAGTCTGTTTGTAATGAACCTCATGATTGAATCAGGAAATATATATTTTGATGAAGAAATGCTGATCGACGGACAACATTGTTCCAATCCTGTAGGTACAGTACCATGGGGATCCAATGGATTGACTTATCTGAAATCAGATACAGGAGAATTTCATATTTATCAAACGGTTCGTGATAATTACGGAAGCTGGGGCCCTCCGGAAATTGTTTATGATAGCGCCGACTGCAGAAATATCAACATGGCATTACACTGGGGAGAACTCATCTGGAGCGCATACCGGGATTCTTCATGGCGGATCATGGGAAATAATAGTTACTGGGGGAATTATACGTATGATATTTCCAAAGAAACTCCATTTGAGCCTGCCGCTCTTGGATTGGTTATAGGGGTTAAATCATGGTTTTCTGAATTATGGATTGCCACACCCTATTCGGAAAACGATACGGATGAGATCTTTATGACAATTTTTGCGGGCAATCCGGATTTTGAAGACTTCACAATCTCAGGAGTGCAGAACCGAAACCCTCAGTTCTATATGGGTGAACCTGAAAGTTATTCCTGCTGGTACGATTACCTGCTTTGGGAATCTTATCGCAACGGCCACTGGCAAATATGGTGCTCTAAAGTAATCCAATGTGCCGGTGGGATTAAGGATAATGAAAGCAGAGAAAATTTCATCACAAGCCACCCAAATCCCTTCACCCATGAGACCACACTTGAATTTACTTTAAATTCACGAAGTGATGTGTCTATTGATATATACAACAACAGCGGATTGTATATTTCTACTCTTGCCAACAAAAGCTTTG
>CAZASJ010000119.1:0-8391 GCA_964487735.1 uncultured Bacteroidales bacterium
ACACTTACAGGTTTATATTTGCAATCAGGAGTCTGTGGAAACACAAATCATTTTCACTGATTAGCCTGGCCGGACTGCTTCTTCTTCGAAAGGTCGATAAGCAAATGGGGTTAATCGATCGCAAAAGTATTGCAGACAACAGGGATCAGCGATATGTTGACCTCACAGTTCTGGAGTTGATTACCCAGCTTGTCTTCCAGATAACAGCGAGTTATGAGGACTGCAACGACTTTGATGATTTGCGAGATGGCATTATCTTCAAGTTTTGTGAGGCTGCTCCCCGCAAACAGGCCCAACTCTGGCCTAGCAGCCACGATGAGACCCCAAGAGAACTCTTTTGGCGGCAGGGGTTTTTATCGCATTAGGCAGGAACGGATGTACATCTTCCTTGGGTCTTACGACCGAGAATCAGAAGCCATCATCCTGGATTGTAAGGATGCCAACAATAACATCTATGAGCAACAATAACTGAACCTGTACAACCATCATTACTGAGATCATTGTTGCATTATATGCCCCTGTGTATCTACAAGGGTCTTTCGGGCAAGCTTTTTACCAGAACCCTCAATCCAGGAAGGAGTATTAGGCTGAGTGAACAACGGTTCGGGGCAGCCAAATCCAACAGGAATACATAAATTATGGGTTTATGAATTAATCAGGCCAGGAGAAGATCCAAAGGAATAGGCATCTGTAGGATCTATAGAGGCGAATACCTGGCATATTCTGGTGATGGAAAACCTGTGATTTCTGAAATGGATGGGGCTTGCTTTTATCAGAGTCTCTCCAATTGCCCTTTTTGCATAGCAAAAAGGGCTGGTTAACTTCGCATATCAAAGGACCCCGCCCATGTGGATACTTGTCACAGAATCATTTTTGTCTTCATTACCATTCTGGCCGATGGCTGCCAGTCCAGTTAAGTACTAAAATCTTCCGATCAGCGCATGTCCTTTTGTATTGCAGAATATTTGACTGTAAAAATGATAGCCAATCCGATTGGTCTCAAGTTTTCTGTCGAATTGCAGGATGGGATGATTCTTGTTTACTTTTAGTTGCTCCTGGATCCTAGGAGGTGCCTCGATGGCCTGGATTTTCTGATCTCCCCCCTTCACATGAAGCTGGTAATGCTTTCTGAGGATATCGAACATAGACTTATTTTCAAAAGATCGGGATGTAAAACGAGGAAGGTTAATATTGGGAATCATCGAGATTTCAAATAATATAGGGACATCATTAATATGCCTCAAACGTTCCATGTATATACAGCCAACATTCTTCTCATGATCAGACAGATTAAAGCTGAAAGCTCTGTCCCAGGCCCTGATATGTGGTTTCACAATGATATGGGTGGTAAGGTTTTCCTGACCAATAGCAGAAGTCGTTCCTATGAAAGAAAGAATCCCGATCCCGGATGGTTTGCCCTGAACTATACTACCTTTTCCATGTTGCCTGAGGATAAATCCCTCATGTACAAGCATTTCAAGTGCATTTCTCACGGTAGCGCGAGTCAGTTGATGGGCGACACACAGTTCATTTTCGGAAGGCAGCAAGTCTCCGGCCTTATAGGTCCCATCCTCAATCATTTGTCTTAATTGCTCGTACAATCTGCGATAGAGAGGTACTTTTTTGATGGCCATAGAACTTTATATGGTTTATAAATTGAATTATAGATATCAGCAATGAACTGTAAATTAGGAAATAATATTAACTTTCCTCTTCCTGGACATCTTTTTTATATCTAAAAGATAACTTGATAGGAATCCAGTTCTGCAATCAAGAACAGTTAAGCTGTTAACTGATGTCTTCTAATATTTGCTGAACTCCGTCATATATCGAAGAATATCGTTCACGGTCAAGCTTGCAACGATCGCTCAGGATTCGAATTGGGTTTTCTGCGTACTTTTGTTTGAATTTAGAATCTTCAGTATAAAATTTTCCGTGCTCATCAGTAGCCTTGAAAAAGCAACCTTTTACCCAGGCTTCCAGTATCAGGATATATTCTTTCCCTGTTTCAAGACCGGATAGAATGGGGGTCATCAATCTGTCACTGGTACCCAGTTTTCGTGAAAGATCACATCCTACTCGAAAGATGGTATCGCCTAAGGTTCTGTTCGAAAACCTATCCAGAAGATCATCAATATGTTCAACTAGTTGACTTCGTGTAAATTCATCTGGATACATCTTTATTAAAATCTCAGCGGATTGAAGCATGGTTTCCCGTGTGATATCTCGTAATAAATTAATTTCTAAGGCTTCCCATGTATAGGTAAGCTCAGGATCATAGGCATTAGCCTGGTAGGCAAGAGTAACATGACCCATATTATGGATGAAAATTTTTCTGTCCACCCATGCTTTCATGTTTTTTTTGGGAGCCAGTCCTATTACATCAGGAATAGGATTTCGGAATGCCAGTGCATCTACAATTAGTGAATTGTAGGGTTCAGCTATAAGCGCAAGCGGGTCCTTTTTCAGGTTCTCTTCGGTCATATTGGGAACCATCTTCCCAATGCTGGTTTCTACCAGTCCGATATACTCATCAACGGAAAAATCAGGGATACAGAGTTTTATTCTATTTCGAAGCAATCCAGCTGCATTTCTTACATTTTCAGCGAGAATTATATCTACAGGGTGGTCCTTCCTGGTTTTGTATCGATCCTTAATTCCTTCGGAAAGAAGCTCTGCCAGGCTTAGCAGGCCTCGTTTCCCAACGGATAGAACAATAATATCCGAATCAATTATATTTTGAATAACACTTACTTTATCAGATAGATGTATCCCGGAAATCCTTTTTACAGTATAATCCTCTTCTTTTTCAGGATGGTTATTATCACGGATATATATTTTATAACACCCTGCTTCATTTATTAAATCAATAATTGTTTGGTCAATGTCAGCAAAGACTATTTCATATGCTGATTTACTAAAAAGTTGTCCAATGAAGGATCTCCCGATCTTCCCAGCTCCAAAAAGTAATAATTTCTTCATCTTAATCGATAATAGATTACAATAATCAATGTGATTAGAGTTTGATGGAAATGAAAGCGACCGCCCAAAATAGCTGTGGCGGCCACTTTCTACTTCTACTTCAACTTCTAATACTACTACTATTACTATTACTATGAAATTGCTACTTCTTCAGCATTTTTCGGGAAATTGTACCTGACTCCAAACCCACTTTAACAATATACAGACCGGAAGACAAATCGGTTACATTAATCTGATTGAAGTTATCGGTGATTTCCTTCACCACTTGTCCGGATACATTAAAAATTTTAACGCTCTTCATTGCAGAATTCGCATTGATTTGCAATATATCATCTACGGGATTGGGATATAGCTTAACGTTCTGGTCTAATGTTCTTTCATCTACAGCCGTTGCATCAACACCTTCCCACAACTGAATATCATCAAGCAGGGTCACAACCTCCTCAGCAGGCCATCTGGATTCGTCGGCATTGAATACGCGAAATCCGATAATAACTGATTTAGCCCCAGCAGGGGAGGCTTGCGTCCATGTATGTTCTTCATAGAAGTCTCCTAAAGTCCATGATAAGTCAGCATAGTCACCTACAATAGCACCATTAATAATACCGCTGTCTCCATCAAAGAAGGTCATATTCATACGGAGAATATTTCCGGATCCAGCAGAGGCCATTGCACTTGCTTTGAAGATATAATCAGTATTCTCTTCACATAGCATGGGTGTGTCCCAATAATCAAATACAATTTCGACAATAGCAGGATCAACTGCCCATGTTAATTCTGCTGCAAAGTCACCTGAATTTGAGTTGTCAGACATGGCCAGGCTACTCAGAGCATCACCCTGCTCAGCATCATTAAAAAAGTATGCAGCACCATCTCTTACTTCAACAGCGCGCCAATGATCGGTATGGCCAGATTCAAAATTAGCATTCATAGTATCCAGAAGCATTCGTTGTCCGAAGGCTCCTACTACAAAAACTGACATAACAAATACGAGTAATTTTCTTTTCATGATCTTTGTTTTTTTAAGTTAATAATAAGTTAAAATCGAACAGCTAAATATATACAAAATAATCAACTTATGGGTACAAGTGAAAGTTCTTTTTACTTGTGTGATAAATAATTTAGATTTCCCGCATCAATCTTCCTGGTTGTTTTTATCCGGGTTCGGTCTGCTTATGCTTCTTCTCCAGCGAATTTCTTTTGGCTCTCAAGCATGGTAAATGCCTTTTGTATAAGCAGTCAGGCCTGGCAGGCGGCCACGATAATCTACTTTAGTCTATTCCTTTATCCACAAGGTTTAGTGGAGTATAACCCTTATCCAACCTGCTTGTTTTGAAGGGGGGGAGTATAGAATCAAGCGCTGCATAAACAACAGGCTTCTTTTGGAAATAGTACTCGTAACCCTTTGGACTGTATGGTCTATGCGGTGTTTCAGAGAGTGTAATACTCCTTTCATAAGACTAGTGAGCAGATAAGCCCTAGTCTTTAACATCCCCCTGCCTTACTCGAGTAATGTACATACAAGTTAAACGTTTTATGTCTTTCTGGAGATCACAATACTTGGAGGGTTTATGGAAGATATATTAGTAATGCCGCGTGGTAGATTTCCGTTTTTTAGGGACTTATTTTTTCATTATCGTTTGTATATACGATTCTGAAGCAAAATTCACTCTTACCAGATACAGCCCTGTTGCAAGATCAGCCATATTAACGGTACTACAGTCTTCAACGAACTTTTTAACCAGGTTCCCATGTATATCGTAAATGTCAATACTTTTTATCCTATTTTCCGATACAATATGCAAGCTTTCCTGTACAGGGTTAGGGTAAAGACTTATTTTATATTCCGGAAAATTGTCAGTAACAAATGTTGCATCAGGTGGTGTTTCCCACAATTCCACATTGTCAATCAGTGTAATCCCTGTTTTTGCAGGCCACCTTGCACCGTTTTCTGCAAACAGGCGGAAGGCTATCCAACAATTTGTGGCTCCTGAAGGAGCAATACCCACAAGTTCTTTCACTTCGTAAAAATCATTCAGTACCCAGTTAATGGTGGATTCACTAAGAACAGCTCCAGCTGAATTAAAAAATCCAAGCGTACAATGCAGAAGAAGATTGGGTTCTTCAATGGCCATGATGGCTGCATTTAGGGTATATGTATTTCCGGCGACTACTTCAGGCTTTGAATTCCAATTATCAAAAACCATATTTCCAGGTGATTTGTGCTGCATAATCACCATCAAAGGAATTTTCCTTTATTTCGGCATAACTGCCGGCAATGGAATCAGCTACTTCCACAAATCGCCAGTGATCAAGGGTCCCGAATTCAAAATCTCCGTTATAGTTGTCCATCATATTGATTTGTGCCATCAGCGAAGTGGACACATACAATAGAAGTAGCGGAACAATAATTTTAGATATAAATGCTTTCATCTTTCAAGTACCATTTTGCGATTAAATACAGATTCTTTGCCAGTGGTCGATACTACCCTTAAGGAGTAGTAATAAATTCCTGTTGGTATATCTCCCGGAGTCCAGGCCACCTTATAATGACCGGTGTTCTGTTTCTGCTGATCAACAAGAAGCGCAATATCTTGCCCGAAAATATCAAATATCCTGAGCGTAACAGAACAGGTTTTATCCACCTCATATGTTATAGTTGTTTTCTTGCTAAAGGGATTCGGAAAATTGGAAAGAAGGTGAATTTGTGAATCACCAGGTCCTTGCGATTCGACAGAGACAGCATATGGTCTAAATATTCGTACATTATCTATAAACATACTCCTGTAAGCTGCACAAGGATCTGTGGCGTCAAACAGGCGAAACCCAAGCCAGCACGATACGGCATTAGCAGGTGCTTTTTTTGAAAAGGATATCTCCCCGTATGCATCCGTCAGAGGATATGTCCTTTCCACCTGTGAAATAATATTTTGCTCTTCATTAAAGAATCCTAATATCACTTTCACTTTAGCAAGTCCTGCGATAACATTGTTGTCCCCTTTCACAAAAGCTTTTACATTATAGGTTACACCTTCGTTTACCGGTACTTTTGCCGGCCAGTTGTCGAACCCGCGATCGACAATATTGCCATAATCGGTTGCATAATTTAATTGCATAGCATAGGTACCACTCACAGCATCCATTACTGGAGTAGCAGAACTTCCGTTATTCTCCGGCACTTCAAAAAACCTCCAATAATTCAGTCCATTTTCAAAATCTCCATTGTAAGACTCCAAAATGTTCACCTGCGAATGAACCACCAGCACATTGCAGAGCATGAACACCAGTAATATTTTTATTTTCATAACATGCTTAGATATAGATTTATATAATTCTCTAAAACGTATTCTATACTCCCTTAATGTACAAGCCTGTAACTCCCTGAAAATCCTTCACAAGCCACTTTTACTATGTATATACCCGGTTCAAGATTAAGCTTTTGCAGGTTTATGGAAGTTTCTAAGGGGTGTGTCGCCCGGTATAATGGAAGGCCGGTAATTGAGTAGATCTCAACATTCATCTCTGTGGCCTGGGATCCAGTTTTTAATACAATTTTCACTATATCTATCACTGGATTTGGATAAATCACTACCTCGGCACTTTCTATCCTTCCGGGGTGATTACCGGCTGGCCAGGGTTCATTTGCAAAAGGTGAGCCCCCTATATTTGCGGAAGGCTTCCAGTAAGAAGGTTGTTCCGGATTCCCGAGTGGATTCCGATCTGTTGAAACCAATGAAAATCCAAAGCCATCGGCCAGCTCTGACCAGGGTTCCTTGTCGTCATAGACAAAATGAATAATTGATTGACCATTCGTATCCTGAAGCAATACTTCCTCACCAGCGTTGGAAAAATATCCTTGGTAGTTCCCCGAAGACTTCAATCCATATTGTTCATAGAAACTTACGTTCTTTGAACTGACTACATAAAATTGTCCTCCATTCAGGATTGTAGTTTCCGGGAATTCATATGCAACAGCAGAGTCAAGTGTCAGGCCACCCAGGTTCATGGCATGTTCACCGGTATTTTTAAATTCGATGAACTCGAATTTCTTTCCCTCACTTGTGTCAGAGCCAGCTACCATATCCAAAGGATGATAATGCAATTCTGTTACTTTAAGCGATGAATAATCTTCATCTGTTTTCATGAAACGGACTTGTTTCAATGGTCCCCAGTTGCCATTGTTATATACCCTGGCTTTCAAAATACTGGTATGAATGATTGTAACAGGAGTATTCCCGTCTTCGGATATCAGGGCATTTGAGTAAATTCCGCCTCCAATATCTCTTGGATCATTAGCGTCGCTGGTATAGTAAAGAACTCCGAGCGAATTGGGATTGCTTAATGTAAAGGATGTAGATTCCAGAAATTCGTAATAAGGATCATTGATTGGGATATTATTTGATTCAACAAGCGGAGCCAAAAGCTCAGAAAAGAGTCCTTCCTGCTTCAGCTGATCTATAACAACAGAGGTTCTATGTGGGAAATAATCCTCCTGCATTTTGTGTATTTCAGGCAACCAGTTGTCATTTTTTGTATAGGGCTCAGAGATTCCTCTTCCATCTCCCCACCTGGCCGATTCGGCAATAATGGCTGTATCAATCTGAGAAACTCTGTCATTGAATCTTTTTAAGGCTTCTGTTGGGGATAGTGTCCCGGCATTGCTCAGATGTATAAATGCTCTGTCGGTAAATCTTTGTCGGTATTCACTGTTCATGGATAACTTATAATGCAGCCATTGGGGATGAAATTCTTTGAATTCATTGACAATCATATTATTGCCATCTGTTCTGTCGGCCAGATTTACCCTGTTATCATAAACCCCTAATAGGGAGTGCTCAGCATCATGGCTGAAAAACCTGTAGCCAACAGATCTGTCCTCTTTGCTATATATGGCATAGAAATTATTGGGTTGCTTATTATGAAGGGGCTCCGAAACAGGTCCATCCAAGTTTCCTGTATAAAATATGGTAAGCATGTAGTCGATGAGGTTGTCGATATCGATCCATGAAGTTGCACCCGGAACCGGATTTCCATTTTCATCCTTTCCCTCAAGTTCAAAATAGTCTTCATTGTTCTCAAATCCGTCCTGGGTCTTGTGGTAGATATTCCTCCATGAAGCCAGGTTTCCGTCGGTGGCACGGATATCATATATAAGGGCTTCAACTTTTACAACATCATAATCATCTGAACTTCCATTAAAATAGTCGGCCGCAAAATCAGCTTCTGAACGTTCCTGTGTTTGGTACAGTCCCCAATACATGCCATTGAGATAAAGATGATAGTAACGGCTTCTTGAATAAGGTTGTCCCATATCTCTCTGAGAATCACGTGAAAATACTTCTTTAACCATGGTATTCCTGCTATCTCCGTTACTCCATGCATAATTCTGGGCAGTACGCAGATCGATGT
>CAZASJ010000120.1:0-8246 GCA_964487735.1 uncultured Bacteroidales bacterium
AAAAAAAATGGGGATATCATTCAATTGATTAACACCAAGGTGTTTTTGCCTCTGTATAATAAGGATGTCCCTTTCGTCCAATTCTGTATAATATGATTTCATCCGGCAGCAAAAATAGTTAAATAAAAGGTTGGCAACCCTTTACTTTCTTAACCCCTTCAGTAATTGGCTCACTCTTCTGAAATCACTCTTCTTAACAAGCAAAATATCTTTCAGAGGAACCTTTAAAATTCTGGAATACAGAAGCAAATATACAAATGAACCAAAGAGGTAACTTATATTGGTGGCCATGGCGGCTCCTTCACCTCCATAATCCGGTATCCACCAGAGGTTAAGAAGAATATTGATAACAAGAGCCGGAAGAAATGCATATAGCGTAACTTCCGGTCGTCCCAAACCGGCCAGGTGACCACTTAAGATCCTGAACATTACCACCATGATGATCCCCGGCAGGATGAATTGAATGATTCGGATACTGGGAATGTATTCATCGCCAAAAATAAGAGGAACCAGTATGGGCACCAGAAAAAACATGATCAGGGCGATGAGTATTGAAAAGATGAAGGATAATCGCATCAGGACACCTGTCATATCGATCATTTCCCGGCGATCTTCTGTATTCGCTGTCCGGCTGAAAACCACTATACCCACTGCCAATGGAAGCTGCCATAATTGCTCGGCAACCGATGCCCCGATGGAATAGATTCCAACCTCAGTGGCATTTCTGAGTTTTTCCAGCAAGAGTATGTCAATCCTGTAATTCAGTTGAAGAATGAAAAAAGCCACCGAAAACAATACACCCAACCGCAACAAACTAATGATAATTTCTTTATGAATGCGAAGGCGGATGCGATATTCTTTGCTTAACAATATAAGTCCGTAAACACCCACAATGGTAGCGGAAATAAGGAAAGATATTACTGCACCAAGGATTCCAAAACTAAAAACCCAAACCAGGAGCACAATCATAGCCAGCTGAATTCCATTGGTAATCCAATTCATCCTGTTGGACTTATTGATTTCATCATTCCCCAGGAAAACTCCACCAAAATAGATAATAGCCAACCTGCCCGGAATGACCAGCAATACCAGGCCAATCATCAGCCAGGTAAAGGATGGCCCGTCATACAACCAATACGCTATGCCTGAAATGAATATACCAATCAGGGATGCAATAATTAAGAGTACAACGACAGTAGAAACCAGTTCGTCCCGATCAAACTTTGCTTTTCCAACATGAAAAATGGCCGATCCGCGTATACCGAGATGAGTAAGGCTGACAATAATCATCGGGATAATGATCAATGCAGAGTAAATACCAAATTGATCAGGCCCAAGAACACGTGCCAGGATGATACTTGACAGTAAACCGGCAATGATGGAAAATACATTGCTATTGAAAACACCAATTACATCACGAGAAAATCGTCTTTTTGGCATAACAAAGCTGTTGAGCTACGAAAATAGTAAAATTGTAGGCAGGTTCGGGTTTCCGGGTACCGGATACCGGGCAATTTTAAGTTTCCTACTTACTGATCCCTTTAAAGAACTCTACCAGCAGCCTGACTCCGATCCCTGTTCCCCCTGCCGGTTGGTAGTGATCCTTTTTATCAAAAAATGCCGGGCCTGCTATATCCAGGTGAATGAATGGATAATCGGTGAATTTATGAAGAAACTTACCTGCAGTGATCATTCCTGCTTCCACACCGCCGGTTTTTTTAATGCCGGCCATATTGGATTTTATAAGTTCCTCATATTCTTCTTAGAATGGAAACTTGGCAATACGTTCATATACCTGCTCACCGGCTACTTTCAGTTTTAGCATGGGTTTTTCGGCATTGTCTTCCATTGCCACAATGCCATACCTGCCGATAGCTCGTGCTGCTGCTCCGGTAAGTGTGGCAGCATCGATCACCAGTTTGGGCTCATATTTTTTGGCATAGCTGAGTGCATCTGCCAGGATCATACGGCCTTCGGCATCGGTATTGATCACTTCCACGGTAAGACCACTGTGCATGGTGATTACATCTCCGCTGGCATATGCATTTCCATCGGGCCGGTTATCGGTGGCAGGTAAAAGAGCGATCACATGCACATTCATGCGTGCACGGGCGATGGCATACAATGCAGAAGCCATGGTAGCCGCTCCAGCCATATCACACTTCATATTCTCCATGTAGGAGCCTGTTTTGATGTTTAAGCCACCCGTATCATAAACAACACCTTTCCCAACCAGAACATAGGGCTTGGTATTTACCGGTTCAATGGGTTTCCATTCCATGACAGTAAAGGTTGGCAGGTCGACACTTCCCTTGTTCACGGCCAGCAATCCACCCATTTTCAGGGTTTCGATCTTCTTCTTGCCCATCACCTCCACACGCGCACCACATGCAGCACCCATATCTTTCACCCTGGCGGCCAATTGTTCAGCATTCAGTTCAGAAACAGGTTCGTTCACCATATCACGACACCTGTTAACTGCATCTATGATAATGTTCAGATCATCAATATCTTCTTTCTTTACGGCATGTGCCGAAATCTTAAGTTCTAAGAGGGAATATGCTTCTTTTTCAGCCTCCTTTTTATACTTCAGAAACTGATAGGAGGATAAACCCATGCCTTCAACAAAAGCCAGCACCTGTTTTCCCTTGCCTGTGAAATCAATAAGGGTTACGCTTTCCGTTTTGTGATTATTCAGCCACCCATGCAGCTTGCTTCCTGCCTTACGTAGCTCTTCGAACTTTTTATAGTCCGGCTTTTTCTTATTTACGATATGGACGAAAATCCATTGATTTAACCTGTTGATGCTAATGGTGTCTTTTTTATCCTTGACAACCCTTTTACGGATATAATCCTGTTCGCGCTCGTTGAGCTTCGTACGGTTAAGGTCTTTGATGTTGTTCAGAAGGTAAATGATGTTGTCTCCCGCGCCGATGCGGTTAACCTTTTTAATGAGTAGTGTCATAGTCGATTAGTTTAAGATTCGAGTGAAGCCTGTCAAAGGTAGAAAAATATTTTGGTTGTATGTATATCTGCTAAAGGATACCGGGAAAAGATATCGCCTTTCGAAGAAGTTTTATAAATTCATTGTATATTTATTCTGCTTAAAACCAATAAAACCCGATAAATGAAATGGATCCTGATCATCCTTTGTTTTCTCTGCATATCCCTTCCAGGCTATGGCCAGGAAATCGGATTACAGGCCAATTATGCGGGCAGTAGTTACAATAAGTTTGCCCGAAATTGGGGATATGGCCTGGAATTTAACTATCATCTGAACGATAAAAACAGGATTGGGTTCCTCTTTCAACAAAGTTTTTGCAATTTAAACTATAGCGAGGTATATGGAGACTTGACTGATGGAGTGTCTTACTTAATCCGGAAAACAGTCCCGCAAAACCAACGGATTGCAGTAAAAATGAATTATGCCTATAAGGTCATTGACAAAGGAATTGCTGGTTTATATATCGGTCCGGAGATCGGCATAAACTATATGATTGTAAAGGAGTCTGTAAAACGCATTGAGAATGGAGGGAACAGCGCAGCAAATTACAGCAGGGACTATTCTGAAAACAATAAATTCAGTTTTGGACTGCTGATAGAATTTGAAATTAAGGAGATCATTGCGAAAGGTTTATCCATGTATCTTGCAGCACATCCGGAATACATCAGTTACAGCAATAAATGGCTTGTCGGAGCATATAATAACCCGGGCATGATCAGATGGATGGCATTTGATCTGGGTTTCAGATACAATTGGAAACATTAATTGAATATCAACTATCCTGTATTCCTGGTATTTTGCACCAGAAATACAATGCAAAAAAAGAACATCCATGAAAAAACAGCTATCCCTTTCCATTCTTTTCCTGGTCTTTACATCCTTTATTCTTCAATCCCAGGATACTTTTTCCATTGTGGCCATAGATACCGTTAGCGGCGAAACAGGGAGTGCAGGAGCTTCATGTGTTGACATGAGTAATTTCCCGGGCTATGATGATGATTTCCTGGGGGAACTTTTCCCCGGATTGGGAGCCATCAATACCCAGGCCTGGTACCTGGAAGCCAATCAGGCCAATGCCCGCAGCAGGATGAATGAGGGCTATACACCTGAGGAAATTATGGAATGGCTATACGATAATGATGCACAAAATCAACCCGAAAAAAGACAATACGGCATCGTTGCCTTTGTTGATGGTTCACCCCAATCTGCAGGTTTTACCGGAATACAAACCGATGATTATAAAAACCATGTTCTGGGTCCCAATTATTCCATACAGGGAAACATCCTGCTCGGTCAGGAAATACTGGATTCGATGGAAGCACGATTCCTGGCCGCTACTGGTGATCTTGCATGCAAGCTTATGGCAGCATTGCAGGGCGCAAATGTTGTGGGAGCTGATTCCCGCTGTGCTTCAAATGGAACCTCCTCCCTATTCTCATTTGTGAAAGTAGCTCAACCCGACGATCTCTTTGGCAGTCCTTCATTTGTCGTGTCTGTAAGGACTTCAAATGGCGCCGGGATTGAACCCATCGACTCACTGCAGGTACTTTTCAACCTGGTGCATGACTGCTCGGGTGTTGGGGTCACTGACCATCATGACTTTGCCACACACTATTCTATTTTCCCAAATCCTGCCAAAAATGAAATGACAATAAAAAACAGTTCTCCGGGAACAGGAACACATCACATTGTGATCATGAGTGTTACGGGAAAAACAGTATTTGAGGATTCATACAAGAAGCAATTAAGCCTGAATTTGTCTTCCTATCAAAAGGGGGTCTACTTCATAAGAATCTCCCGACAGGGAAAAACATATAGCAGTAAGTTTATTAAGGAGTAAATCGGAAGCCGTAAGTGCTCCCTAATCACAAATCTGCCTCTATTTCATGAATACAAATAGATGAAATCTATTGTTATATAAGGCTCGTGGTTTCTTAAGAAATAATCAATAGGACGATATAAGGAACCGCATTGAATATCACAAAAAAGATTTTGTATATCCCCAGGAACAGATAGAATACCTGGTTAAAACGCTCCCTATCCATCGGGAAAAACCTTACTTGTGTACGGTAAAGCATGCCAGGCATTATCATCTGGCACAATACCCATAGAATGAGCAGTCCGCCATTAATAATGGTACACCACATGAAGAAATGAATCAAAAATTGCATATCCATAATTTCTCTTTTAACATATCAATGGTGAAAGGTACGCTATGAAACTTAAGGAGTCAATATTTTTATAAAAAATGTTAGTGATAAAAGGAGTTTAATACCTTTGTCTGAAGTGAAATCATATCAAACAAAATCTAAAAATTATTTTCATGTTTAATGTAAACGAATACTACGATGGCAAGGTAAAATCACTTGCTTTTGAAAATGCAGAAGGCACGGTTACCAGTGGCGTAATGGCCCCGGGAGAATATGAGTTTGGCACATCCACTATTGAATATATGACTGTTGTTTCCGGTGAAATGCTCGTAATGTTACCGGGCGAAACCGCCTGGAAAAGCTACAAGCCATTTGAGACTTTCATTGTAGAAAAGGATGTAAAATTCAAGGTTAAACTCAGCGAACAAACTGCCTATAAATGCGTGTATAAATAATTGGTAATCCAAGCATGAAGACCATTCCAGAGATAATTGATCGTTTAAAAGCCGGCAACAACAGATTTGTTAAAGATAATCTGGAATCTGCAAACCAGGATTCAGCAAGGCGGAAAGCCGTTGTTGATGCGCAGAAACCTTTTGCCATTGTGTTAAGTTGTTCCGATAGCCGAGTCGTTCCCGAACTCGTATTTGATACCGGCATAGGTGAACTCTTTGTCATCCGGGTAGCCGGAAATATTGCGAACACATCAACCATTGCCAGCATCGAATATGCAGTTGCCCATGCAGGGGTTAAACTCGTAGTTGTCCTGGGACACCAAAACTGTGGCGCAGTTACAGTGGCTGTCAAGGGAGGCGACAACGATGAAAACATCAAACATTTGCTGGCACATCTTGATCCGGCGATTGGTGCTGTTAATAAGGACGCTTCCATAAATGAGATTGCCAGGGAAAATGCCATACAGACTGCGCTGCACCTGATAGATAGTTCAGGCATACTTGAAGAAGCAGCAAACTCAGGTAAAATAAAGATACTTCCGGCTTATTACCATCTGGATTCAGGTATTGTAGACTTTCTGTAGAAAATATCGAATATCTTAAAAGTATGATTCCAGTCCATCCATGATCTTCCTGGTGGCTCCGGTATTATCAAGCATATACTGCTTACTGATATTGCAAGCTGATAGATACTTATCCTTATTGTTCAGCAGGGATGAGAGAGCGGAATGGAGTTCATTTGCATTGCCGACTGAAAAGGCTCCTCCAAGATCAACGAGGTCTATCGCTTCGCGGAACTTATGATATTGAGGCCCGAAGATCACGGGCATACCATTTACTGCCGGTTCCTGAATATTATGCAATCCGGTAGAAAATGCACCTCCGATATAGGCGATCGTTGCATATCGATAAATCCCCGACAATACTCCAATAGTATCGATTATAAGGACTTGTTTTCCCAGCCAGGAGGCCGGGGAATCTTTTGTATATCTGCTTGTTTCCACCTTGAAGGTCGCTGTGAGTTCTTTGATCCGCTCTTCATTCACTTCATGGGGTGCAATGATGATCTTAAGTTCAGGGAAGGCATGGGGCAAAGTGGCAAGTATTTCTTCATCCTGTGGCCAGGAACTGCCCACTAACAGCACCCGTTGATCTTTGCAGAAAGCTTCTACCCCAGGGTTTTCTTTCCCACCGGAAAGGATATCCGCTACGCGGTCGAATCGAGTATCCCCGCTGACACTAACATTATAAAACCCGATACTTTCAAGCTTTTCGGCAGAATATTTGTCCTGAACAAAAAAATGCTCAACCCCGGCCAATTTCTTACGAAACCATCCGCCATACCATTTAAAAAATGGCTGTCCGGTTCTGAATAATGCTGAAATAAAAAATACAGGGACGTCATTCTTTTTAAGTTCTGTGAGATAGTTATACCAAAACTCATATTTGATGAATACGGCCATTTTCGGATTCAGGGTCTTCACAAAAACCTTTGCATTCCTTTTACAGTCAGCGGGGAGGTACATTACCTTATCCACACCTTCATAGTTCTTCTTTTGGAGATATCCCGAAGGGGAAAAGAAGGTAAGCAGAATTTTATATTCAGAATGCTCCTTTCTCAGGGCCTCTATTACCGGCCGGCCCTGTTCAAATTCACCCAATGATGCAGCATGAAACCATGCCACCTTATCTTCATTGGTGAAGGCCTTCGATAAGTCTGATTTCCAGTTTTTTCGGCCACGCACCCATTCGGCTGCCTTGCGGTTAAACAAAGCAGCGATGCTGATCATTAAAGAATAAAAAGCTATGCCAAGCTGGTAAAGAAAAGACATCTATGCTGGATGCTAATTATAAAAATATGCCTCTGGGGCACGCCTGTACAATGGAATAACCCAGCCAATTTTAAAACCAAAGAAGAGGTCTAATTTGGGGGTACTGTCTTTCGCCCGGGTATCAAAATTCCAATCCCTGCGATTCTTGGTCCAGGCTTGGGCAAAGTCAAGACCTGCATAGAAATTCCATATTCTGGAATCTCCCAAAAACAGATAGCCCAGGGATTGATTCAGGCCAAATCCATTTGTGAGGCGATCATAACCTTTTTTGTAATCACCCTTTACCTGAAAGGCAGTATTTTCCTGCACACCAATAAACATTTTATGCTGAACAAAGCCGACTCCAAGTTTAACCATGATGCCAGAATTTGGATTGGGTGAAAATACAGGAAATAATTTCCCAACATGGCCCCATATCATATGGCCTCTCTCAAAAAATTGAAATATGGAATATTCTCCATTTTGTCCGATCAATTGCCCATCACTGGTAAGGATGTCTTGCAGAATCTCATCGCCTTGCTTCGCTTTCCCACCCCAGAGATAATTATATTCAAATCCATAGTAGAAATTCTTCTTGGTCTTATATCCAATCCCCCCACCCAGGGTTGATGAAGGCCCAAACATGTCTGCTATATCACCACCCAGAGCGTGAAAACCATAAGTAGCATATACAATAGGGGTATAGATCGCTGAGTCACGAACATTTACCTGCCCTTGCACTAAAAAGGCAGGCAACATCAGTGCAAATATTATAAAGGCGTGTAAGTGTTTCCTCATGATGCAACAAAATAACGAAAAAAAGACA
>CAZASJ010000121.1:0-8232 GCA_964487735.1 uncultured Bacteroidales bacterium
GTGAGTGGCAAAAACACAGAGTAAATATTATTGATACTCCGGGACATGTCGATTTTACTGTTGAAGTAGAGCGTTCGTTGCGGGTCATTGACGGTATGGTCGCGGTTTTTTGTGCTGTTTCCGGAGTTGAACCGCAGAGTGAAACCGTATGGAACCAGGCGGACCGTTATAAAGTTCCGAGGATTGCATTTGTAAATAAAATGGACCGTGTTGGCGCTGATTTTGATGATGTGATAAAGCAGATGGATAAATATCTTGATGCTAATCCCGTGGATGTTATTTATCAAAAGGCCTATATATTTGAAGATTTTGAACGGAAGGTAATGGATGTCCCTGAAGAATACCGCGAGAAGAGTGAAGCCGCGCGTGCGGTGCTGGTGGAAAAACTCGCTGACTACAATGAAATTTTAATGGACCTCTATCTCAATGAACAGGAAATACCCGCGGGGCTTATCCGCAAGGTCGTATTCGGAGCGGGCTATTGAGCAATTCAGCCTGACCTTCTTTGATGAGAGCTGTAACCGCGACTTGCTGGAAACGTGGCTGCACAACCTGCGGGCCTATGGGTATTCTGATTATAACCAGGAGAAATTCGAGCTGCTGGTCATGGAATACTGCCGCAACCAGTTCTTCGTGGTTTCCATAACAGATCCCCTGTGGGATCCCTTCATTCGGGAAAAGGAGCAGGAGCGAGTGTTGAATGATCGGGAGTACTGGCAGTATAAAACCCTCTGGGCCCTTCGTGAAGGGGAACTGGAACAGGCGATTTTCGATTACGGGACAGCCAAGCTGAGTTACAGGTTTATCAACCGCAAATGGTACAAGCAATTCGGTGAGCTCTATGTAAAAAGCCGCGAATTGTTGTATTCGAACCGCATCCTGCAAAAGAGGATCCTGCTTAAGAACGAACATCCTGACTGGACTGATGAGGAACTTTTGCTAAATGAAATAAAAAGCAGCCTGGATATAAATTCGGCAATGGAGCGGATATTGGGATTGCAGGCCGATAGCGCAGATTACAAAGAACCGGTTTTGAACGAGCTTAGCCATCAACAGGTCAATGAATACAGGCAGGTCTGCAAGAAGGTATTGAAAAGTATCTGGCGGCTCACCCACCCCGACTCTTACGAGTTGCACGATTTCACCGACAAACAGGTGGAGCTGCTGGATGAAAAATTTGAAGAGGCCCTGGAGATTAACAAGCACATTGCCGCGCAGGGTGCCGATGAATTCGACCTCTCCGAATTGTACAATATTGAAGCCCAGGTGAAGCATGTCTGGGAGACCATCGGCAGGGATATTCCGGATTATGACCAGATCCTGGGTAAGAGCACAGCAGAAAAAATCGCCTGGTTGCGCAACCGTATCATGTACCTTGATAAGCAGATCGAGCAGATGCAGCTGAGAGAAAAGGCTATTGCAAATGATTCCGATATCCTGGAGAAAAAGGAGAGTTTGAAGGATGAGACCAACATGGAGCAGACCCGCAGGGCGATCAAAGAAAAGCTGAAGGTTTTAAGGGAGATGAACGAAGAACTGCAAAGACAGTGCCGGGAACTGGGCATTGCCTACACTGCAGAACTGCCTGCCTAAAAGGCCGACAGAATTCGATTTATTCAAACTTTAAAAACCTGAGCCATGAAAAACAAAGACGAAAAAAGCGGGAATAGCAGGTATATATCTGACCTGGTAGAGCAACAAAATCGATGTGCCCATGATTTTCAAATGCTGGACCTCGGTACAGGCTTCTACGATTTTTATGTGTGTACGAAATGTGGTCTGGACAGAAAAGATTGGGAAAACGAGTAAGATGAACCATGCATCTGCCAAAAAACATTAAGCAATCGGACAGGAGCCTGGTCCGTTCTTTTTCAGAGGAACTGGGCCTGGACCTGTCTTTCAGGACCCGGAAGGAACTGCTCTGGCAGGGCCACCGCTGCATCGGGCGCCATGGCATGGCGCTTATGCAGGAGGGTGACACGCTTATAAGCCTTGATGAAAGCAGGCTTGGATTGTGGGACATGGAAAAGCGTAGGCTTATCAAGGTAGTCGAAGTCGGTTTCGAAGGGCCAAGCTTAATTGGTCTCTACACTCTGAAGAAACTCGATGAGACAAGATTGCTGGTGATGGATCACAAGGAGGCAATACTTGTTGACCTTCTCAGTGGGAAGCACTCTGTGCTCTGCAGGAGGTATGCAAGTCACATGACAGCTTTCGACCCGGAAAACAATCTCTTATACTTGAAAATCAGCCCAGATGTTCTTGGTGTCTATGACCTGGACGCCTATGGGTTTATTTCTGAAATCTCCCTGAAAGATGAGCATTTTTCATCGCCCTGGTCACTCTACCTCCCGGGAGAAAAACAACTATTATTTGTTTGCCATGAAACCCAGAAGGATGGGAATCATACAGAAGTGACGGCCTGTCTTTATGAACTGCAAAATGAGCGCCTGAAGCTGCTTAGCAGGGTAGTCCTTAAAGATTGTTATGAAGAGCTGGGAGTGGTGGACCGGGAACTAATCTACAGGGACCATTATGATTATTATGCATATGATATGGATAGCGGTCTTACAAAAATTGTATATCCCCGGAAGGGCAATCATCTTTCGGGGAGTAAGGATTATCTGGATGACGGGGTAATCTGCTCGCTGAATGTTCAGACCATAAGTTCACCCTTTATGAATAAAGTCGAACGCATACCCCTGTCATCGCCATCACGGTTGAGAGAGAGGATGATCATGAGTAAGGTAATTGGTTTCCACTGCAGCAGCCGTTTTACTTTTGTCACTACTGAAGAGGATGGGGGGGGCAGTATCATTCGTGTTTTTGAGGATTCGCTTAATGAAGTGGCGCATTTTTCTTGTGCCCCCGAAAAGCTAAATCTTCTGGGGATCGATATTGAAAAACGCTCCTTTCATTTTAAGCGTGGGGTTCTTTCCATCGAAAGCGGAGCCTGGAAACCGGAGTTTCCGAATCTTCGTGAGCTGGAGGTCAGGAACATGCTTGGTTCGGACTTCTTTGTGGGTACATACCGGCATGAATACCAAGACTATCTGGAATTTCATAACCTGATCACCGCAGAGTCCCATGCGCTTCCACTGGTGGGCGAAAGGGCTTATGGCATTCATCACGTGGAATACCTGAAGGAGAAAAAGCGCTGGTTGCTGTTTACAGGTCGTGTGCTTATGCTTTACGATGCTTACGGACAAAGGATCCTGAAACAGATAATCCATGACAAGAAAAAGAGTAGCGGGGTTGATATGCGAAACATTAGCTGTCATGTTACGGCTGATCTGGATATTGTGATCACAGAGTATGGGAATTTCCTGGAAGTTTTTGACTTCAACAATGGAGTGTCCCTGGCCCGAAGGACACTTGTGTATGATCGCTGCACTTACTTTCTGCATCGGTCCTCCCGGCTCCTTTTGCTGGAGCTGCCCTCCCCGGAAAACAATAAGGGGCTCAGCCAGATGGAACTCACTTTTATGGACTTGCAGTTGAGAACTACCCAGGCACAGACCATTGCACTGGAAGCTGGCTTTTCGGTATTCAGCGTGAGAGCTCTAGCCTTGAGCCACAATGAGCAAATGCTGGTATATGTCCTTGACAAGGTGGGAGCTTTCCTTATTGACCTTGATAGCGGCAAGCAGAGGCGCCTGGGAGATTTTAGGAACTATGGCAATTATAACGAACAGGTGTTTAGTTCGGACGATCGGTATGTGGGTATTAAGAGCATAGAAGAAGGGCTGAGGATATTCCGAACCATAGATGGGGAACTGGTGGGGACAGTGGATGATGGCATGAATATTTTTGGTGGCGGGGTCTGGATTGAAGCGCAGAAAAACAGGCTTTTCCTGGATTCGAAATCGGGAGTGAAAATCTACAGCCTGGAGCCCTTTGCTCTTATCGGTGATATGGTGGTGACCCCCGATGGAACATTCAGTATTATCCTGGCGCCAGATGAGGGCTCAACAAATGGCTGGTTTTACAGCGACGTACCCCATAAGATCAATGTTTTAAAAACCCGTAGTGATGGAACCGATCCGGAAGTGCTTGCCCTGGAGGATCAGGAAAGGCAGGAATTTGTGAAATACAATCACCGCAAGGACATTGTCCTCAAACGGATTTTTGAAGCGGATCAATATGAAGCTTTCCTGCGACTGAACCGTGCTGCTGCCAAAATGGCCTGGCACGACCTGGCTTTGGAACGTAAGATTGAAGTCAGAAGGCTTGGTTCTGACGGAAAAGAACAGTCTGACGGAAAAGAACAGTCTGACTGAAACAGGAGCCTATGTCTGCAGGTAAAAACACGATCGAGCCACCCGGGAGCATGAAACTTAAGCATCGGGTCAAATACCCTCTTCTTGCCTGCATGGCCGGGTGCTGCATTTACAATTTCATTGCCTTTCTCAAGGTGTTTGTAAACTTCAGGCAGGTGCCTGGATACAGAACCCGGGATGCCCTGGTCAGAGCCCTGATGGAGCCCCTGTACCAGTATCGGGAAATTAAAACCTTCTTCGAACCCTTCGGGGTATGGGTCGCCGATCCTGATTTCGATCTCGTGGCAGTGAACCTCTTGTTGCTGCTGGCCCTGGCCCTTTACTTTTACAACAAATGCTAATAGTGGAGAAAAGTGTGGTAAAGGAGCATTTACTATTTAATCAGAATCTTTTTTAGATTTTTACCATTCGGATTTGAGATCTGCAGGTAGTACATCCCTGTATGAAGTTTGGAAGCGTCAATGTCGGAGCATGAAGAGGAAAGCATTTGCTGGTGGACAAGCTGTCCTGTTACGTTGAAAATGGTCACTTTTGTTTCAGGTGAATATCCATTTGCAAGCTGGATAGTGAACTGTCCGTTTGATGGGTTAGGAGCAACTGTGAAATCCATTATGGAATTTGACTTTATTCCTGAAGGTCCAACCGTTACGCTTACCTCATCGCTGGCACTCATGTCATAAGGAGTTGTTGCTGTAATGGTGAGCAGGTCTGTTCCTTCAGTTAAAGGGGTAATCGTAAGCACACCCTTGGCGATGCTTGCACTTGTATTTGTTTCACCACTTACTTCATAGCTTAATGTTTCGTCTGAAGCAAAAACGTCTGAAAGTGTAATGAGCTCTGCAGGTCCATTCACGGCTAAACTAATATCAGCCATTTCTGTTACAAGCGGAGCTTCATGAATGATAGGATCCGGATCGGTAATGGCCAAAACTAAGTTGCCATCTTCAATAAAAGCGTTTTCGGGTGTAAAATCAACTTCGTTACAATAAAATGTCCATGTAGCTCTTGACCAGCGTGTTGCGTCAAAACTATCGAAATCGTCACGCCATTCATAGGTGAAATCTTCAGTGGTTTCATTATAACTGTAATATTCAATCCAATCGATGTACTGATACTGTGGCAGTGCATCTCTGTCAATTGCACCCACCCAAGCTGGCGAGCAGGATATCCATGCGTTAAACCGATAGCCCTGAGCTACGTCCATATGATTCACAACATCACTTGAATCTCGTCTGTACTCTTCTCCATCGATGAACCAGGCTAAATAATAGGGAGTCCATTCTAAAGTAAAGGTGTGAAAATCATCGGCGAGTGAATAATCAAGATGTATTTGTTTTTCGCTATGAACCAAATTCCCGCTTTCGTCATCTGTTATTATATTTGTTGACATTACTTCGGCGTTATTCTTGCCAAGTACTTCTATATCAAGCTCTGCCCAATAGTTTTCATCCAGTTCGGAGCCTTGTCTGATTGTATAAAAAGTGGACAACATGCCACTTCCTTCGATCATCTTCATATGCATTTCAAACTTACCGTACAAAACCTTTTCCTTCGAAAAAACCTCGGCTCCTCTGTAGGGTTTTTGCGCGAATATGGATGTGACTAGCAGGAGAAACACAAATGTTGATGCTGTTTTTTTCATAATGGACCAATGGTTGGTTTCAGTTGAGAGATACTTTTCAAAGATAAGACTTTTGTAATGTTGTAAACTCGGTATAGGATTGCTTCTTTTTCATATAGGGAATTCCTTATAAAAATTCAGCAAGGCTATGGTTTCGCTTCGCAATTTATTTTGCACAAATTTTTTAATATTGTCTTCCATCAGTTCCCCCAGTCCTTGCAGTAATCCATTATTATTTATCGATTCAAGAAAGTCAATACATTGCTGAATATATTGGGCCATGGGCATATTCATTCGGGATTCTACAATGTTTTTATTGATCGGAGTTCGTTTTTCCATAAAAAACCAGCAATCGAAGATGTCTCTGTTGGTAATGCTGCTTCTGTCAAGCAAAGCGCATAATTTATGGGCAAACAGGTCTTCTTGCACCATAACTTTAACGTTTATTCCCAATAGATTCTTAATCTCGTAACGGTTTTCAAAAGCCCGGTTTGAAATTTCCACCTTTAGTTTTCGTTCACCATATCCGTAATTCAGAACTACAATGGGGCCATAAAACTTTTTTACCTCATCGTAAATGCTCCCGTATTTGAGCAGTATGTTCCTGACTTTCATGTAAACAAGATCCTCCTGTTCTTTATCGAGAAGATTAAAATCCAAATCCACAGAAAAACGAGGTAGATCATAAAAAAACATCAGGGCAGTTCCTCCTTTGAATCCTAAATAATTTGACAATTCAATGTCAGAATAAATGTCTTTCAGGATTTGAAGTAAGAGGAATTTATGTTTGTTTAAATCAATCATCGGGAAAGATTTTCTTTATTCTGTCGGTCAATGCTTTTGACCCGTAAATAGGAAGCAGATCATATACTTTTGCTTTATTCAGGGGGTTAAGATTATCAAAATAACAGGCCTTATTCAAGTAAAGAAGATCCAGAAAAGCCCTTTCACCGGAGGCAATGTTGACCTGGTTAACTTGTCTGGAAATCCCCTTTGTGTTAACCATTATTTCACCCTTAATTTTACGATAAACAAAGGTCTTATCCTCAACTTCAATACTGCGGCTTAAATAACTTACAGAAGTGATGCTTGAATCGAACTGAAAGATAACGCCTGCTTTTTGAAGTACATATTCCAATGAAATATATGAGGGCGTATAAAGAATACATGCTAACTCTTCACTGCTGTAATCGGGTTTAGCGTAGATGCCCTTCCTGGGATTTAATAGCTTACCCGTTCGAACATAATAGTTCAACTTTTTATTTAGAGATACAAAATCTCTTTCTCCATGTATCAGGGCAATATCTCTTAGTCGAAATACTGTATTTACTTCCTTGTAGATAGATATTATGAGGTTGTTTTTCATGATATGTGAACTAAACATACGTTTTATTCGTATGTTTAGTTCATAAAAATACTATTTTTTAGCAACATCATTCAGAGTAGTTACAGGCATCAACCTGTATACCGGGTAGGGATTGAAGTCGGGATACCATTGTTTTACGATATACCGGTCGAAGAAGTTCCAGGTAAGTAGTCCGTCATCGGACTGCGGTTCCAGCAGGTATGCGGCCAGGTTTCCCAGGGGCTGGGCGGTTCGGACCAGGTAGGTTCCTTCAGGAAATGTGATGGATACGGGTTCAAATTCCCCGCTTATCCGGCTCAGGTAATGTCCCTGGAACGGTCTGCTTTCTCCTTCGAACGAGGATATATTAAAGCGCTCCACCGCCAGGGTTGTCTCCCTGTTGAGTCGCTCAACCCTGATGCCATGGGTAAACAGCAGGTCCAGGACATCCGGATCAGGAACCGATAAGATGTAAACGAAGGGAACCTTTACCGATGTTGTGGGGTAATAATCTGCAAAGTAGTCAACGGAGATCGTAAACCGGCCCTCGCCCCGTTTATATCGCCAGTATCCCTGGACACCGGGTATGGTGTCGGTTTCAATGGCTTTTATGGTGATCTTCTCCGGGGTCGGTCTGACCTCATATTCAAGGGCAAAGGAGTCGGCCACGGGCATATGGGTATGCCGGTTGGCGTACCACTGATCGGTTTCTTCCAGCAGACTTTTTATCTCCTGCCTGTGTTCTGCTGCGTATTCCAGTGTGGAGACCAGGAGGTGGTAACATCCGTTGACACGGGTTTTAAAATCGGCATACACATAGTTTTCGTTCAGGATGGACAGTCGGTTCCTGAGGCCTGCGTAATTGACCATATAGCGGAGTCCAGTGGCGTCGTAGATCCATCCTTTCTCCATGGCGAGCTGGTCCACGAACTCCCCGTAAAATATATTTTCAACCCCGTATTTGTCCCGGAGCGTATCACGCACAC
>CAZASJ010000122.1:0-8203 GCA_964487735.1 uncultured Bacteroidales bacterium
ATCCAGCATCCAGCATCCAGTATCCAGCATCCAGCATCCAGTATCCAGCATCCTTGAAGCCCACCAAAAACATCCCCGGGGGACTGAGCTCATCCGGAAATACATGGAACGCGATTTTATTGTTCCTGAGAAGTTTGAGGATTATATTTATGTTAGTCAGGTGCTGCAGGCCGAAGGCATGGGGAAGGCATTTTATACACACAGGATCGTTCAGCCTTACTGCATGGGTACGCTCTACTGGCAATTAAACGATTGCTGGCCGGTGACATCCTGGTCCGGCCTGGATTATTATGGCAGGTGGAAAGCACTTCACTACCACGTGAAAAGGGCATTTAATCCGATTATGGTCAGAGCAGAGGAGAAGGATGGAACTATTTATGCCTTTGCCTTAAATGATCATCCATATGGCCAGGAGATAGAGCTAAGGATAGAACACATTGATTTTACCGGCAAACAGCTCTATAGCTTCAACGAAAAGTTTGAACTTCCTCCACAAAGCAATGTGCAGGTTTTTTCTATGCCTTTTAACGGGCTTGATATCGATGATGAGGTGTGGACAGCCCGTTTGTTTGTTCATGAAAAGGAGGTTTCAAACTCATTCCTGTTTTTTATGCCAACAAAAGACCTGAAGTTGCAGGATCCCGGACTTTCATTTGAAATTGAAAATACAGAAGCAGGACTGATGGTGATCGTTCATGCTGAGAAACTGGCCCGGCAGGTATTCCTGGAAGCGAAAGGACTGGAAGGCCGGTTTTCAGATAATTTCTTTGATATGGCTGCCGGAGAAACACGGGAAGTTCGTTTCAAGGGAATTGCTGCCGTCAATGAACTGCTGGATGTACTTAAAATCAAGAGCATTTATGATACATATAATTAATTTGTTGGTATCTATGCAATTCAAAAACTGGCAGTGCTGGCGGGCAAAACCTGACTTTAAAGCCCTGCATTGGGTTCTATCGATCACATTCATACTATTTTCATTATCGGCCATTACTCAGAAAACGGAATCACCCAATATTTCAGATGTTGACGAAGGCTTATTTGTTAATGCCGATGCGGTTATAATTGACCAAATCACTGAAGTGAACTTACAAGATCAAAGTAAGATGGTCATTCATGGCAGCAAAACTATATTGGTGCTTAATGAAAATGGAAATTCATCAGCAGGGGCATATTTATTTTATGACAAGTCTATGAAGGTGAATGAATTATCAGTGACATACTATGATTTCCTTGGCAATGAAATAGAGAAGATCAGAAAGAACAAGTTTATAGACCATAGTGCAATTTCAAATTATCAGCTTTATGACGATGACAGGATATACATGTATAACAAAGCTCCTTTGACTTTTCCCTATACAATGGTATTGGAATATGAGTATGAAACTTCCAATACGATTTTTATTCCTTCCTGGAGACCTGTAACCCATTACCGAACATCTGTTGCCAGGAGTACCTTTTTGGTGATCAATCCGGAGCACATAGAATTGAATAGACTGGCAAAGAACTTTGATGCTTATGGAGTCGATGTAAAGGAAGAGGAAGGAAGACTTGTATTTTCTGTTGAGAGTATTAAGGCTATAGAGAGAGAAGATTATAGTTTGGAGCTAAGTGAATTTGTTCCTTCTTTAAGAATTTCGCCATCAAGATTTTTATATGAGGGGATATCTGGAGAATTCGATAATTGGGAATCAGTAGGTGAATGGATTTATACTGAATTATTATCCCCCCAGGGTGACCTGCCGGATGAAGTGTTGAGTGAAATGAATGATTTAGTTGCTGGTTTAACCAACGATAAGGATAAAGTTAGGGTGATCTATGATTATATGCAAAACCGATGCCGATACATAAGTGTGCAGATAGGAGTCGGTGGGTGGAAACCAATGAGTGCTGCGAAAGTGCATGCTACTGCATATGGAGATTGTAAAGCCTTAACAAATTATATGATGTCATTGTTGGATGCTGTAGGGATCCAATCCTTTTATACCATTGTTTATGGCAGCAGTAAAACCCGGGATATTGATAAGGACTTTATTTCCATTCAGGGGAATCATGCTATTTTATATGTTCCTCTGGAAAACGATACACTTTGGCTGGAGTGTACGAGCGAAGATAATCCATGCGGATATATTGCTGATTTTACAGATGATCGTGACGTCTTTGTGGTTTACCCGGATGGTGGACAAATCATGCATACCAAGAAATATGCAGACAGCATCCATTTGGAAAAGACAAGAGGCGTTTGTCAAATCAAGGAGGATGAGTCAATTTATGTTGATGTGAGCATTATGAATAGAGGCACATACTATGGTAGCGCTAAATTTTTATTAAGCCTTAAGGAACATGAAGTCGAAGCGTATTATAAAGATCAATGGGGTTTGGTATCAGGTTTGCGACTTGAGGTTTACTCTTTTGCGGATAGTAAGGACACTGAAATTTTTGAGGAAAGAGTGATTGTTTCTGCGCCTGACTATGTTAAGTCATTAGGGAATTCACTGGTTCTAAGACCCTACATTTTACTTGATGATAACAATTACAGGATTAATTCTTCACTAGAAAAGACAAGGGAATTCTATTTGCCTTCCAGCAAAACCATCGTGAGTGAGTTCACTATCTTACTGCCTGATAATTTGTCTGTTGAAACTCTGCCTGAACCTTTTGAAGTAAGCAACACATTTGGTAAGTACATCCTTAAAATGGAAAGACTTGATGCCCATACCATAAAATATTACAGAGAATTCTCACAAATAAAAGGGGTTTACCCAAAAGAAGAATACCTTAATTATGTAAAACTCCTTCAGCTGGTTAAGAAAAAGGATGCATTAAATATACTTTTAAATCGCCTGTGAAATGAAAATGAAAACATTGCTTATTTTCTCTATCCTGGTTTTAGTGGGTACAAGCACCTACTCTCAAGGCAAGTTTGGTAAACCAAGTATGGATGAACTTCAAATGACTGAAAGCGAAATTGATAATGAGGCTGAAGCAGAATTCATCTCGAAAACCTGTGAAATCTACTTCTCCTTCAATGAAAATATTGGTTTTTTAAAAAAAAGGAAAGTTTCTGCCAAACTTAAAATTTATGATAAGAATAATGCCGAAGAATGGGCGAGTGTGCTAATCTCTTTATATGGTGAAGAAGATATGAGTGGCTTAAAAGCCTATACACATAACCTGGAGAATGGGAAAATAGTGACTGAAAAGATAGATAAGGATGATATTTTCACAGAAGAGGTAAGTGATTTCCGGGAAAGAAAGCGTTTTACTTTTCCCAATGTTAAAAATGGGAGTGTACTTGAATGGGAGTACACAATTTCATCCCCCTATCTTCGGTATATTGATATCTGGTATTTTCAGCATAGTATTCCGGTGAAATACACCTCATTTGAAATCACGATACCGGAGTATTTTTATTTTCAACCACATTTGACAGGTTTCGAATTGCCGTATGATATCAGCGAGAAATCCGGGTATGAAAGATTAACCATTGGCTTAGAAAGTTATTCGTATACAAATACTTATAGGACGATAATATACAAAGATGTACCTCCGCTTAAGCGGGAAAACTTTGTATTTAATATCAATAATTACAGAAACTCAATAAGGTATGAGTTGGTAAGTACCCGTCTTCCTTTGCAAACGGTGAAGTTGTATTCAGCAACCTGGAATAGTATTGCAAAGGAGTTAATGGAAGATGATAATTTTGGTTTGCAAGTAGCTAAAAGCCACTATTATAAAGATCAATTTGAAAGCATAAGTGCTGATTTGAGTGGAAAAGATGTGAAGGAACAGACTAAGTATATCTTTAATTATGTACAAAAGAGTCTTAAATTTAATAATGATAGAGCCCTGTATACTGACCAGGGAGTAAAAAGAGCTTTTGACGCGAAAAGTGGAAATTCTGCCGAGATTAATCTGATACTGGTTTCTATGCTCAGGGCAGCGGGTTTGGAAGCGAATCCTCTCGTACTGAGTACAGTTGATAATGGCCTGCTTGGGTTTTCATTTCCCTCAAAATCAAGATTGAATTATGTTATTGCAGCTGTGGAGGATGGCGATAATCTGTATTTGATGGATGCTTCAAGTGCTTATTCTAATATAAACGTTTTGCCCTCCTTTTGTTTGAATTATAAAGGCATTATTATTTACAAAGATGATAGCTATAAAGAGGTGAGTATTGAAAATAGCACCTTGATTGAAAACGTAACCTTAGACTATGAAATAGATGATAATTATGAAGTTGTTGGCAACTTTTCTAAACAAGAGGGCGGTGTCGAAACGATCTCAAGGAGAGAGAATCTCCACAAATCAGAGGAGGGAGAGATTGAAAAACTTCATAAATCGAATAGTGATGTAATTAAAGAAGATATTCGCTTTGAAAATGTCGAGGATATAGACTTATCGCTGATCACAAACTACAAATTTCGAGACAATACAAATGTACAGGAAATTGGAGGTAAGTTATTTATTTCTCCTTTGCTTTTTGAGCGCCAAAAGGAAAACCCTTTTAAAAAGGAAGACCGTCAGTTTGCGGTGGAGCTCGGTAACCCAATAAAGGAAACATGCATGGTGGTCTTTAATATCCCGGAGGGTTATACTGTTGAATATCTTCCACAACCCATCAGATACAAGATGGTAGGAGGGGTGGGTGATTATACATACATGGTCCAACAATTAAATAACCAGATTCATGTTACAAAAGTGCTACGACTAAACAACCCAATCTATTCAGCGGAGGATGCGAAAATGCTCAGGGAAATATTCATAAAAATTGTTGAAAAGGAAGAGGAGAAAGTCGTTTTAGTAAAAAATGAATAAAAATCATTTGAAATGTTTTACACTTTAAAAAATAACATCAGGAATAAGCGATCGACAATGTTAGGGCTGCTAGCTTACATTGTACTAAGTGTGTTTTCTATTTCCTCTTGCAACCATCCTGCACAGCAAAACATCGAGGTCATGACGTTTAACATACGTTACGATAACCCTGAGGATGGGATGTTTGCCTGGGACAGTCGCAAGGAGATGGTTTTCTGGTTAATCGAAAAATATGATCCCGATATACTGGGTGTTCAGGAAGCCCTGAAAAACCAAATGGATGAACTGGACTTTGCCCTCAGCGGATATCGCTGGTCGGGAGCCGGTCGGGAAGATGGTGTTTGCAAGGGGGAATATGTTCCTGTATTTTTCAAAAAAGACCGCTTCATGTTGAGTGATGAAGGCCAGTTCTGGCTTTCAGAAAAACCGGCCGAAGCGGGAAGCATGGGCTGGGATGCTGCCTGCACACGCATGGTAAGCTGGATCAAACTCCAGGAGATCAGTACAGGATATGAATACTTTGTTTTTAATACACATTTCGACCATTTGGGTGAAGAGGCCAGGCTGAAAGCTGCACAACTGCTTTCAGACAGTATCCGCAGCATTGCCCTGCTGAAGCCGGTCATTATTACTGGAGATTTGAACTGTGATCCCAAGTCGGCCCCAATAGAAATACTCTCAAACCTTTTTACAGATGCAAGATTGTTGGCTGATGAAGCAGATTCTGTTTCAGGTACTACATTTATTGGTTTTCCTGCTGATCTGCAAAAGGGAAGGATCATCGACCATATTTTTATCTCTCCGCATTTTGGGGTGGATGAATATGAGATCATCGCCGATAATGCCAATGGATTTTTCCCTTCCGACCATTTGCCGGTGAGGGTTAACCTCAAACTTCGGATGCCGTAGAACCTAAAAAAGGATTATTTTCGCTAATAAGCAATAAGCAAAACAACTGATTTAAGCAATTTCCTATGCCAGCTGAACCAACTAACCAACGATCAACGAGCTACACTGCTGCATTTATTGTAGTGACAGGACTTTTCTTTATGTGGGGTTTCATGACTGTATTAAACGACATCCTGATACCCTATCTCAAAGGTGTTTTCGACCTGAACCATACCCGGGCCATGTTTGTGCAGCTAGCCTTTTTTATGGCTTACTTCGTAGGATCGGTAATTTACTTTTTCATCTCCATTACCGGGGGTGATCCCATTAGCCGGATAGGATATAAAAATGGTATTTTGGCAGGATTGCTGATCTCTGCCACGGGATCTGCTCTTTTTTATCCTGCAGCACAGTTTCATATCTATGGATTTTTCCTGGCGGCCCTCTTTGTGATGGGTTTGGGATTTACCTTGTTGCAGATAGCCGCAAACCCTTATGTTGCTGTCCTGGGTGCGGAGAAATCGGCCTCTAGCAGGCTTAACCTCTCGCAGGGGTTTAATTCATTTGGTACAACCATTGGCCCACTAATCGGGGGCTTCCTGATTTTTAAATATTTTGCTGTTGGCGTAAGCGGGGCAGATGCTGTCAAAATACCGTACATCATTTTTACGGCTATGTTCTTACTGCTGGCGGTGCTGATCAAAGTATCGAAGCTTCCACGGGTTACGTCAGGAGATGCCATCGAGCGGACAGCCGGAGCCCTGAAGCATCCCAACCTGGTGTTTGGCGCACTTGCCATCTTTTTCTATGTAGGCGGGGAAGTTAGTATCGGGAGTATTATGATTTCCTATCTTGGCCTGGAGAATATTGCCGGGCTCGGGGAAGCTGAGGCCAGTAAATATGTTGCATTTTATTGGGGCGGGCTGATGATCGGCCGCTTCCTTGGAGCCATCTCCCTTAGCCAGATGAAAAATGTATCATTGAAATACCTCCTGATGTTTGCCGTACCATTGGCAGCTTTTCTGGTAATCTGGTATTTCAATGGGATCGATCAGGCACTTATTTATGGAATTTTCCTTGTGGCAAACCTTCTCGCATTTATGGCAGGGAAGTCATTGCCTCACCGCACATTGTTGATCTTTGCCCTGATCGCTATTTGCTTACTCATTGTTGGATTAACAAACCAGGGCATGGTTGCCATGTGGTCGATCATCGGAATAGGACTATTCAATTCCATTATGTGGTCGAATATTTTTACATTATCCATTGAAGGCCTTGGCAAATTTAAGAGCCAGGGGTCTTCACTGCTTGTCATGATGATCCTGGGTGGAGCCATCGTTCCCGTATTCCAGGGAATGGTAGCAGACGCTTATGGTGTGCACATCTCCTTCGTCGTTCCGGTGATATGCTATGCGTACATTGCCTTCTACGGCTGGAGGGGATACAAGCGAAAACAAGAACTTGTTTAATTATGGATTATTAATTATTAATTATGGATTGGTATCCAGCATCCAGCCTATGAAAACCAACCGACGTCAATTCATTTCCCGATCAGCCATCGCGGCAGCGGCTACCATTGCGCTTCCGGCCTGGCTGGAAAAAGTGAAAGCAGGCAGTATACTTAGTCCTCACCTTGTTAGCCTTCCTGTGGTTATTTCCACCTGGAATCATGGCTATGAAGCGAATGAAGCAGCCTGGAAGGTGCTGGAAAACGGAGGCTCAGCCGTAGATGCTGTTGAACAAGGTGTTCGTGTACCTGAAGCAGATCCCAAAAATACCAGTGTGGGTTATGGAGGTACCCCCGACAGAGATGGTCATGTTACCCTCGATGCTTCCATCATGAAAGGAAATGGTGAGTGCGGATCTGTTACTTTTCTTGAACATATTATGCATCCAATTTCGGTAGCAAAGCTGGTCATGGAGAAAACACCTCATGTGATGCTTTCCGGCAATGGAGCCCTTCAATTTGCATTGGAAAATGGTTTTAAAAAAGAAAATCTGCTCACCGAAAATGCAAAAAAGGCATGGGAAGAGTGGATGGTGAAATCAGATTATAAGCCGGTCATCAATATTGAGAACCATGACACCATTGGCATGTTGGCCATCGATAAAGAAAATCATATTGCCGGGGCATGCACTACCTCAGGCGTGGGATATAAGATGCACGGAAGGGTAGGTGACTCACCTGTGATTGGAGCAGGCTTGTACGCTGATGATGAAGTGGGCGCGGCCACAGCTACCGGAATGGGCGAACTGGTATTAAAAACCCTGGGCTCCTTCCTGCTTGTTGAACTCATGCGAAACGGGTATTCTCCACAGGAAGCCTGCGAAGAAGGCATAAACCGTATTGTTGCGAAAATACCGGATTATAAGGAATTCCAGATCGGATACCTGGCCATAAACAAGGCTGGTGAGACCGGCGCATATGCCATACATAAAGGTTTCAATTATGCCCTCTTCCGTGAAGGTAAGTTCGAACTTATCGACAGTGATCATT
>CAZASJ010000123.1:0-4843 GCA_964487735.1 uncultured Bacteroidales bacterium
TGGACCTATATTTATCTTACGGCAACACAGAAGAATCGTTACAGGTAAAATGCGGGAACGCGGCACGGGGGCAGCCGCGAGAACAACTGATCTGATAGCTGCACTCAACGTCAAGCTACGAAGGCACTATGGTTACTATGGTGTCACCTTCAATAGCAGGAGCCTGAATGGCTTCTTCATGGCAGTAAGATACAGGCTTTTCAAATGGTTGAATCGCAGAGGGGTGAAGATTAAACTTAGCCATGAGAAGTTCTCTGCCCACGTTGATAAATAAACCCCCTTAATGAAACCCTTCATCAAGCATTCTTGTGTATCCTTCTCGTGAACCTGACTTCTGAGGAACCGGATGCGGAAAAGCCGCTCGTCAGGCCCATATTTTTGCTTATTCCTATAGAAAATGCTGAGGATCAGATCCCGCCTGACACACTGGGCGCTTATGGAAAAATATTGGGGGATGTCCAAAAAAAACGAACAATCACGAAAAAAAAGAAGCTCGAGATCCTGAAAGAGGCCACGGCTCAAGAAGTAACTGCCCGTCTTTCTTATAATGTCCTGGTCATTAAGATAAGCTTTGCTCAGAGTTCAAATCAATTCCTCTGCCCCAAAAAGCCACCTTCTGCTATTCGACCATATTCATTCCCTTCATGTATATACAAGCAAAGCTATAATTCTCAACCGAATCGAAGAAAAAGCGAAACACTTCCTTTATCACCTGTTGGCTCATACAGCCACGACCTTAAAACAAATAAATCTATAAATCAAGCTTTATATGCAATCCACAATATTCCTACGATAACCAACCCTATAATTCCAAAGCAATCCGAATCAAACCACCGACCCGCCTTATAAAATTCTTTTTTATCAAGACATAAATCCTTCTCATAATTCCTGAAAATCTCTACTACAACATAGTTCATAAGCGCTTAGAATAAATTCTAAGCAACATTCGAACTGATTGGCACCAAATAACTATCTTGTCAGTACAAGTAGAAGAATATTTTATTATATTTGGCGAGACAACCCTGAATAAATCATTAAATACACCTTAAGCTAAAACCTCAAAACTAAACGAAATGGATGAATTCAAATCAAGACTGAAGACTCCGCTTATCTTATGTGCTTTTCTAATTGTTCAAATGAGCTTCTCATTTGTTTACAGTCAGTCAGTGCAGGATTATGAAATCAGCGGTACAATATCAGATAAGAGTGGCCCCCTTCTGGGTGTAACTGTTGTCGTTAAAGAAGCTCCCTCTATCGGCACAATCACCAACATAAATGGCTTTTATTCAATAAAGGTACCCCCTGAAGCCAAAACCCTTGTTTGTTCATTTGTTGGTTTACAAACTATTGAAGTTTCTATCGGGGATAGAACACAGATTGATGTAAGTATGGAAGTTGATGCAGTTGGATTGGAAGAATTGGTAGTTGTAGGATATGGTTCTCAAAAGAAAAAGAGTCTTACAGGGGCTATTTCAACCATTGATAGTGAGTCCATTCAAACAACTACAGGTTCAAGTCTCGCTCAAAAACTTCAAGGAAAAGTTGCAGGTTTAAATATTCGACAGAATGCAGGAGAACCTGGAACCTTTGATAACTCCATTAATATACGTGGATTTGGGACACCTCTGTATGTAATCGATGGGATTGTCAGGGGAGATTCCAAAGATTTTCAAAGGCTTCGTTCAGAAGATATCGCAAACATTTCTGTACTGAAAGATGCATCGGCCGCAATTTACGGGATGAATGCTGCCAACGGGGTCATCATTGTCACTACGAAAAAAGGTAGCGAAGGTAAAACCAAATTTACATTCAGTTCTGTCAAAGGCTTCTCACAGCCAACAGACATTCCTGTCATGGCAAATGCAGCTCAATATGCCGAAATGCGCGTCGATGCCTTTTCCAATGCAGGAATTGAACCGGATTTTTCGGCTGAAGAGTTGGCCAACTGGCAAGCTGGAGGCCCGGGTTATGAGAGCACCAACTGGGCAGGAGAAACATTGAAAGATTTTTCCATGAGAAATGAATACAACCTGGCAGCAGAGGGTGGTTCTGATAAAGCCTCATATTACATAAATGTAGGTATATTGAACGATAATGGCTTGCTTAAATCGGGCGATATCAATTACAATAAATTCAATTTCAGAACGAATCTTTCTGCAAAACTTACAGAAAATATAACTGCCGACATTAACATTGCAGGCTTTACAGATAAAAGAAATACGCCGGCTGACGGGATTTTTAGTATATGGAGAGGTACCGTGTCGCAGCTACCTACCTCTTCCGTTTACGCAAATGATAATCCTGATTACCTTAACCGTGTGCAGGATGGACAATCCATGAACCCGGTAGCAATCGCACAAAGCGATTTAACCGGTTATGGCATTTATCAGGACAGCAAAATACAGAGCGCTTTAAATTTAACCTATGACGCTCCCTTCCTGGAGGGATTACAGTTTAAGGGAGTAGCTTCTTTTGACCAGAGCTTTTCTCAGAGCAAAAATGTACGTACCGATTATAAATTGTATGATTATTCGGTTGATGATGATACATACATGCCTACGTCTTTTAATGCCCCGGCCAATATTAGCAATGATTACAATAACTCTTATCTTCTTACATTTCAGGCAATGGCCATCTATAAAACCACCGTTCTGGAAGACCATCATGTTGGACTTACCTTGGTTTATGAGCAAAAAGAGGTCAAAGGACGCTATGCGGGAATACACAAATACTATGAGTTTTTCACCAATGCACAGATTGACCAGGCAGGCGAAGAGAATGCCAGTTCCTGGGGAAATGAATGGAATGAAAGATTCATGTCCTATCTGGGTCGTTTTAACTATGATTACAAAGGTAAATACCTAATCGAATTTGCCGGACGATATGATGGATCATATCGGTATCATCCGGATCAGCGCTGGGGATTTTTCCCGGTTCTTTCCGGAGGATGGAGAATCTCCGAGGAAAGTTTCTTAAAAGACAACCTGGACTGGTTATCAAATTTCAAAATCAGAGGTTCATATGGTATCATCGGCCAGGATGCTGGTGCCCCATTCCAGTATGTCCAAGGCTTCTCCACATCGGGTGGCGGAACCTGGGAATATGTTGATGGAACTCTTACTAACGGAGCAGCCACTCCATCTATCGTAAATAAAGAATTAACCTGGATGGAATCCAATATTAAAGACATTGGAGTGGACCTGGGATTGTTTAAAAACAAGCTTACCTTCACAGCAGACTGGTATCAGAGAGACAGAACAGGTCTGCTTGCATACAGAAATGTATCGCTACCGAATACCTTTGGAGGGTCTCTGCCGCAGGAGAATCTTAACAGCGACCGTGTCAGGGGTATAGAGTTTTCCTTTACTCACAACAATCAAGTTGGTGATTTCAAATACAGCGTATCGGGAAACGTAAACTTTACCCGCACGATGAATGTTTATGTAGAGCAAGGTGAATTTACAAGTAGCTGGCAAAAGTACAGAAGTGGACAATCAGAACGTTGGCAAGGTATTGTCTGGTCCTATAACAATATTGGTCAGTTTCAGAGTGAAGAGGAGATAAACAATGCGCCAATACAGAACGGGAGCCTGGGTAACAGCCTTGAAATGCTTGGAGACTTCAAGTATGAAGATGTGAATGGTGATGGCGTCATTGATGGCAATGACATTGTCCCGAACATGTACAATGAATCACCCAGAACCAATTACGGATTATCCTTCTATGCATCATGGAAAGGATTTGATTTCAATACCTTACTGCAGGGAGCAGCCAATTTCACAGTACGCTATACACACGCCTATACAACAATGTTCTGGGGCGAAGGAAATATTCCGGCTTATTTTACTGACAGATGGCATAAAGCCGACCCATATGATCCGAACAGTGATTGGATAGAAGGTGAATGGCCAGCATTACGTATGCAGGAGCTTACACAGATAGGGATGCTCTATGCAGAAAGTTCAGCCTGGAGAAAAAACGCTTCTTATGTCCGTATCAAGAATATTGAACTGGGTTATACCTTTAGTCAATCTGCTATTAAAAGGATTGGTATTGAAAATGTCAGGATATATACAAATGTCAATAATTTATTCACTTTTGCCGATCCCTTTATCAAACCATTCGACCCAGAATCCAGTGCTGGAGGCTATAGTGCCGGCTGGAGCTATCCCCTTTTGAGGACATATAATTTTGGTGTGGATATTAATTTTTAACAGGAGCAATTATGAAATTCTATAAAAATTTATACGTGTTATTGGCCTTAGTTAGCCTGTTTGGCTGCAATGAGGATTATCTTCAACTGGAGCCTACCGATAAGGTTGCAGCTGATGCGCTTTTTTCAAGTCCGGAAGGTGTAAAAACCTTCATGGCAGGTCTCTATTATCAGATGCCCATTGAAGACTTTAACTGTACACCTGATGGAGGAATAAGCTGGAATGGAGCCGATGCAAATAACAACGGACATTTCCCCATTATTATAACTGATGATGCCAGCGGTTCGCAACGGGATGATATTGATCACGGTGGACATATAAGCTTCTATTGGTGGAACGAGGGATATAAACTTAACAGGGACATCAATCTGTTGTACAGTGTTATTCCCGATTTAAAAGTATCCCAGACAGAAAAAGATGCCCTGATGGGGGAGGCGGCTTTTATGCGCGCATTTACCTATTATGCCCTGGCAAAAAGATATGGTGGCGTTCCCATTATAACGAAAATTGCCGATGTGGATGACAAAGAAGTGATGTTCGTCCCGAGATCCACCGAGAAGGAGACGTGGGATTATGTGCTCTCCACATGTGATACGGCAGTGTCTTTGCTTGGAGACGGAGATGGAAAC
>CAZASJ010000123.1:4860-8097 GCA_964487735.1 uncultured Bacteroidales bacterium
GAGCCGCGCTTCATGCAGCTTCTCTGGCAAAATATTGGGATCGTGCCCCCTTATCTGGTGCCGCAAAAGATGCAGGGTTGATCGGACTAGATCCATCTCTGGCAGCCGGCTATTATCAGCAGTGTATTGAGGCATCTGAAGCAATTATTAATTCAAAGCAATTTGCTCTGTATAAAGCAACACCCGGAAGCATTGAAGAAGCAGCTGAAAATTACAGAGAGATGTTTGAAGACCCCAATAGATCTATGGAGGAAGTCATATTATTAAAAGGGTTTACACTTGAAGGAGTTGATCTGGGCAGTAACCAGGATAACTGGGGGAACCCGGCACAAACTGCCGGAGCCTGGCCACACCCCGGACGTTTTAATCCCACCATAGAGTTTGTGGACAATTACGAAGTATATTCGAATCCAGGTCAGTCTGCACCTGTTGTAACTACAGTGGATGGTGATTTTAGCAATTACGATGGATATGATCCAAGCAGAACCTACCTGGAATTTGATTCCCCTCTGGATATTTTTGCAGATAAAGATGCACGCCTGGCTGCAACTGTTATACTTCCAAGTTCTATCTGGAAAGGTGTGGAAATCATCATTCAGGGTGGATATATTCAGCCGGATGGAACCCCAGTCATCGAAGCAAAGGGAGAAATTGAAGTGGACGGAACAACCTATTATACCTATGGAGGTTCAACATCTAAATTATATTCAGGATTTGATCCAGCTGGTGGGAATTATACCCTGTCTGGTTTCCTTTTTAGGAAGTTTCTCAACCAGGAATATGTGCCAAAACTAGGTTGGAACTATTCAACAACAGACTGGATAGAGATGCGCTATGCTGAAGTTCTGCTCAACTATGCAGAAGCTGTTGTGGAGAGCGGAGCCGGTGATGCTGTCCTTGCTGCAAAAGTGATGAATGACCTTCGTCACAGGGCTGCACATACAACAGATATTCCACTGACACTTGAAAATGTGTTGCGGGAAAGAAGAACTGAGCTGGCTTTTGAGAACAAAAGGTACTGGGACCTTATACGAAGAAGAGAGTACCATACAGCATTTTTTCAAACATCTAAGCACGCCCTTGTCCCCATCCTGGATTTAAGAACCATGAAGTATATTTTTGTAAGGAAAGAGATTCTGAATAAAAATCCTCATACTTTTCTTGAAGCCTGGTACTATAAAGCCATCCCTGGAGTTGGCTCCAACGGATTGATTCAAAATCCTCAGTATTAATTTCTTAACATTAAATATTATGAAAACAACATCCTTATATATACTCGTGATACTTGGTTTCCTGGTAAGTTCTTGCGAACTGGATAATTACGATTCCCCCGACTCCAAGTTTTTCGGCAGCATCATTGATAGCGGCACCAATGAGCCCATCCCACAGGATCTAATCCAGGGATCGGTCATTGACTACATAGAACTTGGCTATGAAAATCCTCAGATTCAGCAATTAAGATTTAAAGCCGATGGTTCCTTCCGAAACAACCTGATGTTTTCAGGAAGCTATGAAATTCAGCCTGTCCGTGGAAATTTTCTGGAAGTTCCGGTAGAAACCATTGAGATCAAAGGTGATACGGAACACAACTTTTCAACCCTTCCTTATATACGAATCAAAGAAGTCAACATCTCATTAAGCGAAGATAGCACCAAGGTAATTGCACAATTCAAAATGGAGCAATTGGTACCGGAGCCGGTGAAAACGTTGATGCTGGTGGGAGACTTGAATCCTTCTGTTGGAATTGGGATTCGCACGGCTACACAGGGAAAGAATGTAAATGCAGTTGTTAATCCCGATGATGTTTTCACCCTCGAACTGAAGACGAAATCGCTGGATAAGGGACGCGATTATTTCTTCCGGATATGCGCATTAATTGATATTCCAGAAGCTAAGTATAACTTCTGTCCGGCAGTTAAGATTGGAATCTAGTACTTTACCTGAATTCATCAAACAGCCCTGTCCGATCAATCCTTCAGGGCTGTTTGATAAATATCTGAATCACAGCTCCCAACATTATGCGTCTATATAGTTACAAAACTAAGTTTCGAATCATCCTGTGGATGGGCATTCTTTTACAAATGAGTATATCCCCGGTCTACTCCCAGGCCTTGCAGAATAAAGTAATCAGCGGGGTTATCTCGGATAATTTTGGCCCCCTGCCCGGGATATCTGTAGTGATAAAGGGCTCCGAAAATTTCGGAACAGTTACAGATATAAACGGAGCCTATTCGATTGGTGTTCAGAATGAAATAACCACCCTGGTCGTTTCATGCGTGGGAATGAAAACACAAGAGGTGAAAATTAATGGCCGGGCCCTGATAGATATTACCATGGAAGTGGAAACCTATGGACTGGAAGAAGTAATCGCCGTCGGATATGGATATCAGAAAAAGAAGAGCCTTACCGGAGCTATTTCGAGTGTGGATGATGAGGATATTCAAACGACAACTGCAACAAGCCTTGCTCAAAAGCTATCCGGGAAGGTTTCCGGATTAAATATTCGTCAGAATACTGGAGAACCCGGGACCTTTTCCAACTCCATCAATATCCGTGGTTTTGGCACACCGTTGTTTGTAATCGATGGTGTGGTCAGAGGTGAATCTGCAGATTTTCAAAGGCTCAATTCAGAGGATATTGAAAGTATATCTGTACTGAAGGATGGCTCCGCAGCCATCTATGGACTGAATGCCTCCAACGGGGTGATTATCGTTACAACAAAGAAAGGCTGTCAGGGTAAAACAAAATTTGTATTCAGCAGCACGGCAGGATTCTCTTCCCCTACTGATATTCCCCAGATGTCCAATGCAGCTCAGTACTATGAAATGCGAAATGATGCCAATATAAATGTTGGAATGGAACCCTTCATTTCACAGGAAGAACTTGAAAAATGGAAGACAGGAGGAGCTGGTTATGAAAGTACTAACTGGGGGGAGGAGACCTTCCTGAACCGCTCTGTTCGCCAGGAATATAGTTTATCTGCTGAAGGTGGTACAGAACAGGTGTCCTATTACATGAACTTTGGCATGATCAATGACGGCGGACTTTTGCGCAGTGGTGATATAAGTTATAACAAGTTCAATTTCAGAACAAACCTTTCTGCCAAACTGACAAAAAATATTACTGCAAATATGAGCATATCGGGTTTCACTGATAAGAGAGATTCTCCGGTCGATCAGATCTTTAATATATGGAGAGGAACCGTCTCCATACTGCCCATTCATTCGGTCTATGCCA
>CAZASJ010000124.1:0-7974 GCA_964487735.1 uncultured Bacteroidales bacterium
ATTATCCTCTTTCGTTAAAAGGACAGACGAGACATTGGATTGCAAATTATGGATTCTCGAATCAGCCTTCTACATTAACCAGCATCCAGCATCCAGCATCCAGTAACGAGCAACCAGCAACCAGTCCCGATTCCCGGTTTCCGGGATCGAGGATCCTCGAAAAACAATGAAATCAAAGATTTCTGGTTTTTCGGGATATCCAGTAACCAGTATCAGAATTGCTCCTTAATCGCTCCCACCATGTGATTCACCAAATTGGTGAGTGGCCTCTTGGCCATCATGGCAATCATGGACGACATTTTACCGTCAAATTCACAATAGATTTCAGTCTGAGCGCCTGTAGATCCAAGGAAAAACTTCAATGTAAAGTCAAAAGGCACCTTGCCATCGGAATGCAATAGGACAAAATCGCATGCTTTTGCTTCTTCGATCCTCAGACCTAATTCCGTAAGGTCTTTAATGGTAAACCGGCCTGATTTTTCATCCGAATCCCATTTTATCACCTGTTCGGGCATCAGCTTCTCGTAATTATTATAATTACTGAGAAATTGGAAAACCTCCTTTGCTGGTTTATCCACTAGTACACGTTCGCTTTGGATGTTCACAATTAAATTATTTGAAGTTTTCGCCCCATTGTTTGGGATCTTCACGCCAGGTCATCAGGGATTTTAAATCAGCAGCCTTGATATATTCATTTTCAGCTGCCCGCTGGATCATGGTATTGTAATCAGCCAGGGTAATGAGTTTGCATTTTTCCTTTTGAAAGTTTTCAGAAGCTGTTTGAAGATTATATGAAAAGATGGCCACCATGCCTTTCACATTGCATTTCGCTTCGCGTAAAGCAGCAACTGCCTTCAAGCTGCTTCCACCGGTTGATATCAGGTCTTCCACAACAACCACCGATTGCCCGGCTTCTACGACCCCTTCGATCAAATTTTCGAGTCCATGTCCTTTGCTTTGTGATCGTACATAAGCAAACGGCAATCCCAATTCCTGTGCGATCAGTGCACCCTGGGCAATTCCTCCCGTAGCAACGCCAACGATGGCATCTACGTCGCCAAAAGTGTCCTGAATGGCTTTTACAAATTGCTGCCGAATATAGGTCCTTACCTGCGGGTATGAAAGCGTGATGCGATTATCACAATATATGGGCGACCGCATTCCTGAAGCCCAGGTAAATGGATTGGTGGCATTCAACTTTATAGCTTTAATCTGCAATAGAAAATCAGATACCGTTACAGCTGTTTCTTCCTTATATATCATCCGTTAAAATTTTTGTCAAAAGTAAAAAGAAAATACAAGGGATAGCCAGATGATTTAAAAATTCATGAAGTCTTACTGCCATACCTTGTTGATTGATTAAATACTACCCACTAAGCTCTAAATCCTAATTTCTAATTTCTGAACAATATTAAAACCAAAATCCAAATTCAAAATGTTTTGAACATTTGTCCTTGAATAATTTGAATTTGTTTAGGGTTTAGAGCTTAGGGTGTAGGGTTTCTGACCTCACAGGTCCCCGGACCTGTGAGGTCTCAGGAGGCACACGCCAGCGAAGGCAATTATTCAATAACCCATACTACTTTCAATGGATTAAAAACAATGAATATCTGAAATCAGGAAAGGTTCTGATTATTATCATTGAGCGGGTAAGCCAGATTCAAGACTTTGAAAAACGTAAAAGGTGGTTTTATTATTCATGATATCCACACTGATGTCATAGTTATCAGAATGCTGACCCCCGGAGGTAGTAAGCCGAATAGTCTGTGATCCTGCCGGGAGGTGGAGCCTGGTATAAAAGATAGAATGAGGGAGGGTTTGCCAATTGCGTGTATCTGCTTTTTCGGTAATGGCGTTAAGAATGGTAATTGCAGCGGGGGCAATATCCCCTGCATCCAACTTGTCTTCCTTCGAATATTTTTTTGTAGCCTCCCTTACTCCCAACTCAATAGCTCTTTTCGTCGCCACCCTGAGCAATGCATTTCCAAATTCCCTCAACATGCGGTCCTGCAATGTTTTAAAAGCGATGTTATTTATGTTTTCAACAAGTTCAAGCCTTGAGGACTCACCACCCATGCTGAGGGTTGCTTTGTTGAAGAGGGGTATGCGCTCAACATACTTGGGAAAGGCGATCCGCAGGATGCTTAAATCCCTGAGTTGCGCCTGTTCCCCAGCTGAACGATCGCCGATATAGAAAGGAAATGTCAAGCCGTATTCTTCATTGGTATAGGTTATGAAACCGGCATCACCCGGGATCATGGTAAAGTTAATACTCCATTCACTTTTTACCGGACCAAATCCATTTTGCCAGATAAAAACAAGGTCGCCGCCGTCAACCAGATCAGGTTCGTATTTAAACCCGAAAATACCTTCATAATAAGACACTTCATCATAAAATCCCGTGAGGTAAGCTGTTCTGAGGATGTCTTTTTTTAATTGCAGTGGAGCTGAAATACCGAAATTGTCAACATAAATACTATCGTAGGCTTTCAGGGCATTTCGATAAGCGATAAAAGCATTATTATAATCCTGGTCTGCCTCGTACAACATCCCGATGATCAAGTGGGCAAATGCATCATCTGAATATCGGTTTTTATGTTCCTTATATTTGCTGTTTTGTTGTTGAAGCTTAATGGTGATCCTCCTGGCTTCAACGATTGCATCCTCATAATTTCTGAGCTTTATATAATTCAGGGCCTTGAAATAATTCACCATAACCTTTTCAAAATCTTCTGCCTGGTATGGCTTAACCCCGGGATTGCTAATCAGGGAAAATGCTTCGTATCCAAATTGCTTTTTATAATCTTCAATCAAAAAGTCGGCAGTCTCAAGATCCACATTGCTATTCTGATAATCACCAAGCATCCAGCTTACCCATCCACGGTACATATGGTAAAGCAATTCATTTTTGCCTTTGCTGTCTTTATCGTTTTTGATCAGCCACTGCTGTGCTTTTTCAATTTCGCCTTCCATAATATAAGACTGAAAACGTTGTGTTTTCTGGTAATAGGTCGCGCAACCGAACAGGACGATCAGTGGTATAATCAGCACTAAGACTGAAAACTTGGTTTTCATGTCGATAGTTAATTATTTGTAATAAAAGGAGAGTGATTAGTTTTTAATGTACTTTTTAATCTTTTTATCACCTATCCAGACTATCTCATTGGTTTCGATATTGGTCAGCTCTAGATTGACCTGATAAAAGTTAACCCTTTCTTTGCCCTCAGAGTCGACAATGGAATTGATGCTGCCCTGCAACATGAAATCGGCTCCGACCTCATGACCCCAGGACTTCATAGTTTCGGCTGAAGAAAAGTCTTGCTGATCAGCCCTTTCTTTTCGGATATCTTCACGTTTTTCTCCGGCCTGAACAAGTCTAACTTTCTGGGAGTTGATAAAGGCCCTTTCAAGGTCTTTGATAAATGTTTCAGCATCGATATGCTCATGGCTTTTATTATTTACCAGCCCACAAATGACCACCGGTTTGTTTCCGGAATTGCTTTCCATAAAATTGAACAGCCATTGTTCGTTGAGCGATTGGTTGATCATGGCTTCTGCGGTAAGCTTTGAATCCGTATCATTCCATCTTCCGCTGAGGTCGATCTGCTCATCAGGCGATACGCGCGATACTGTTTTTTGTGAGCTGCAGGATACTGCAAGTATAGCAAGCATGGCAATGCTCATCAGGATAAGTGTTTTTTTCATATGATTATTGATAAATTTTGATAAATATTCATGATACAGCGGTAAAGTTAACAAAATCGCCTTTAAATCACATTAACAATGACGTATAATTCAAATTACGTGCCGAATAAGCAAAGTAAAAAAATAATCTCTGTAAACGGGGCCTTGATGTTCAGGTGGGCCATTGGGGGGGGCAGTCGGCGGGCAAAGTAAGTAAACAATTTTCATGGGACTTTCTCTGATTTCAAGCTTCAATTTTTAAACCACACATTAAAATTATGAATTAGCTGGCAAACATGTCGCTAACGTTATACAGTTAGAATGAGATAGTGCTAGCGTAGCAATTGATTGTTTTCTGCTTGCATATTGAATCGTTCAGGAAAATCATAAGTACAAGGCAGGCTGTGTCGCTATTTAACATAATGACCTTTGCGTGACATATCTCCCGCGCTTATCAAATTACTTAGGCGTTTACCATTCTCTTTCTTTTCTCCCTTGGATAAATAAAATATTTTTAATATATTTGACATAACTACATACTTGCAAGGTGTATTGCATAACAGGCCTGAAAACCTAAAAACCAACGATATGATCAAGTATAAAACACGAATTCTGTGGCTATTCCTGGCGGCAATTCTGTCTGCTGTCTCAGCCTGCCAGGTAGAAGAAAAAGATCCATGTGATGAAACCCAATGGGAGCAAATGGTCAACTATTCTGTACAGCCAAAGCTTAAAGTAGCGCAAAGCCACCTTCCTGATGATAAAAATTTGAAAGATGCTGTAAACTTGAATGTTGTGGCTAAGTTGTTAAAGGTTCATTGTAGGGATAATTTAGGAGTATTCCGCGACCTTAATAGTAACCACGATCCAAGAGCGATTGATGATGAGTTCTGGATAAATGGATTTTATATAGGAAATGTATATGGCTTTGACTTTGATAACAGTGAAGATTACCTTAGATGTACATGTAACATCATTGCAACATTTGAAGATGGGAGGAATTATGTATTGATAAATCCCGTATCGATAGAGGTTAAGCCTCCATTTGGTTTGGACTGGGATAGGTCATTCTTTTATATCACAGTAACACCAGATATGGATTGGACTCTTTATTAAGTGGACATTTAAGAAGATTGACTCTTTGCATCAAAATTTTACCTCCCCTCCTATCCCTTTATTCTCAATGGTTTCAGAAAATGTGTCCTAAAAATGACGGGGGCAAATGTCAAAGAAGATGTAAAGAAGAGCAGCTTAATATCTTGACATTCCTTTTCATATTGCGTACTTTTACATACCTCAGTAAACTACGAATACGAAACCAATTTCTTATTACTTAATAATAATTAAAACTTACTGAGTAAGGATTTTGGATATATACTATTAATAGAAAAATAAAACCTCCTTTAATCGAGATTAATACTTTCACAGCTATATAAAAATAAAATCAACAAAGAAAGGAGGTAAAGGCAAAGATAAGCAATAATGATTGCAATGAAAAGACGATCATCTGACAGTTTGGCCAGCTGAATGAAATTTGATTGACTTTTTATTTCTTAACTTTAAAACCTATTACTATGAAAAAAGTAGTTTTTTTATTAGCCCTAATTAGTGCTTCTTTTTTGCTATTACAAGCATTCAGCCCACCAGCAACATATCATGTTACACTAGGTTGGAATGATGCAAATTGTAGTTGCAATGATCCGACAACAATGTATGTAAAAGTTGATATATATACCTATCCTGGTGGTGATTTTGTCTGTTCGTCAGACTGGGAGCAAGCAACCACGAACCCTCATACGATTACAGATAATGGAAATATCAATACAGATTGTAGTGGAAACTGTTATGAAGTTTATGCATTTGTCAAGTATGTAGACAATAATGGGATTTGTTGTGAAGGAAACGACAGCGCATTATGTTCAGGTGAAGATCTTTATATCGGATTTACATTCCCAAATACTATAACGTTGAATTAGTAAAGTTGCAGATGAGAGTGAATCTCACCTCTGCAAATTTTGAAGATGTCAAAATCAATAACATATTTCATACTAATAAATATTATTGGCTTACAACTTATTCTTGCTCAGCCCAATAAAAGAACAAATTATTGGTATTTCAGTAATAATGTAGGATTGGATTTTAATAGTGGTGAGCCAGTCGAAGACCCTCATGGAACAGTATTTGAACCATATGATGGGGCAAGCACTGTAATGTCTGACACTCATGGGAACTTACTATTTTATTGTGATCATAGCTACATAAGAAATAAGGATCATCTTCCAATGAAGAACGATTTTGGTTACTCACAATTAACTGTGGCATATCAGGGTACAATTGCAATCCCAAAACCAGGGAATGAAAATCAATATTATGTTTTCATGACAAGTACGTCACGGTTATCGACTGGTCCTCCACTATTCTACTATTGTATTGATATGACGTTGGATAATGGATTGGGAGAGGTTATTGAAATAGATACCCTTGTAACAGCCTGGGATGCTGCTGAGAAAATTACTGCTACATATCATAAAAACAAACAGGATGTCTGGGTTGTTGTCAGAAAATACTTCGATGACAGTTTCGCTTCTTATAAGGTGACTGAAGCAGGTGTTAATCCACTACCAGTTTTAAGTCCAGCACCGCACAGGGAACTTTTCTGGGGTGCCACAAATTGGGGAACCATGAAAATTTCATATGATAAGAAATATCTGGTGTCGACTTTTATGGGGGATGATAGTCAATCAGGTGGTTCTGTCGAGATTTGCTCATTCGATAATCAAACAGGAATTGTCACTTACTTATATACTATTAAGGTAAGATACAGTCTTTTCCCAAATTCAGTACCATATGAAGAATCGTCATGTGAGTTCTCTCCTTGCTCCAAATACCTATATGTAGCAGCCGAGGATCAGAGATTTCAATATTCAGAATCACACATCATTCAATTTGATATGCAATATATTCTCGATTCCGCTTTATTTTCCCAATCATCTATATTAATCGGAGAAGTTCAAGGCTCCAATTTACAATTAGCTTCAGATGGTAGAATATATTGTTTGGGAAAAGCAGCTATGATTACCCCTAATAATCCACTCAATAATTATCTTGGTGTTATAAATAGTCCTGGATCAAATGGAATTTCCTGTAGTTACGATTCCTCATTATTGTATTTTCAAAACGGACAAGTCAGCTATGGAATGATTAACTTTTTTAATGATTACCTCCACCGCTTCGACTTCAACGGCATCTGCGAAAGCGACACCTTTAGCTTTGACCCCTGGTTTTTTCCTGAGCCTACTTACATTGAATGGGACTTTGGTGATCCCCTCTCAGGTACTAACAATACCTCCACTATTCCTCATGCAATGCATAAATTTACCGATGGCGGCACCTATGAGGTATCCGTTTATGTTGAATATCCCAACGGGCGTATAGAGGAAACATCACGAGAAGTAGAGGTTGAATATGCTCCCGAGCCCGATCTGGGCCCCGACACAACAATGTGTTCGAATACTGATATCATATTGGATGCCGAATGTGGCCCGCACTTTTACAATTGGAGTACCGGAGCTTTTGGGAGTAGCCAGATCACGGTTTCCGACACCGGCTGGTACTGGGTGAGGGTGGTGAATGATGCAGGCTGCTTTGAGATTGATTCTATTCACCTTTCATTGTATCCTGCTGCAATGGCCGACACGGCTAATTTAGAGATCATCCCTACCACATGCGGAGGAAGTACTGGCGTAATCAAGGGATTATCTATCTCGGGATTGCCTCCACTAAGTTTTCAATGGCTGGATGATCTGGGGAATCCTGTTTCTACATCATTGGATATTTATCATCTCCCTGTCGGGAACTACACCCTTGAAGTAACAGATAGCAACGATTGTTTTTCCAGCTTTGGACCTTATTCAATAGTGGATGCCGGGGATGTCTTGATTGAAAGCGTGCAATATTCACAAGAACACTGCGGACAACAAGACGCATCTATCATCATCAATGCCATCTCCGGCCTGGGAGATATGCTATTTTATTCCATCGACAATGGAGCAAGCTATTACAGTAACCAGGGAATATTTACAGCTTTATCAGCAGGCAGCTATGCTGTGCGGGTACGTGATTCATCGGATTGCCAATCGGTGTATATCAACAACCCTGTGATTATTCAAAATATGGATGCTCCGGAGATCATCGATGTTCAGATTGGTGCTTCATCTGTCGGACAAAGTATCGGATATATTGAAATCTCAGCATTGGGAGGTAGTGATACCCTGTTTTATTCCAATGATA
>CAZASJ010000125.1:0-7673 GCA_964487735.1 uncultured Bacteroidales bacterium
CTCGGGGTCGAAATGACACGACCATTTAATATAGGAGAAGGGCGCGGCGCACAATAAATATCAATCATCGGAGCGCCGCGCCCTTCTATTGTTTGACAAGATATCATGTCATTTCGAATGAACGAAGTGAGTGAGAAATCCCCTCCTATCATATTCAATGATTAGATTTAACCGCACAGTAGTGGTTCAAAGTTCGTAGTTCGTAGTTCGTAGCTCGTAGTTCGTAGTTCGTAGTTCGTAGTAAGGGTTTGAATAGCGCCTGTTTTTAGTGGCGTTTATGTGTTGTCAGCACACATTATTTAATGGTCAGTTTTGTGCTTAGAATACTGTTTGTGCTCAGGTCTTTAATAATAAGGATGTATAAGCCTTCATTCAGATCCGAGACGTCAATTTGTTTATTGGCTGATGTTTTTAGTAAATCCCCCTGCAAATTATAAATTTTTGCAATGGATGCATTTTTATATCGAATATGAATTGTGTTGGTAGCGGGGTTTGGATAAATGAGATCGTTTGTTTCTTCAATATCGTCAAAACCCGTTGAATAATTTGTGTTAAGCCTGTAAAGCGTCGGACTCCCGGCAGCATTTTCTTCTGAGGTCAGATAATATTGATCTTGATTGAGGAAGCTTATGCTTTCTATTTGAATGGAAGAGCCTGTTGGCAGATCAAGCAAATACCTGTCAACTGTTCCGCCGGAAAACTGACCTGGTGTAAAAGCACTTATTTCTATTGAGAAAGGCGAAAGGATCGTATATCCTGTCAGTTGAATGGTATTTATTGCCGAATTATAAGTGGCAGCTGTCACAAGGCCCTGGGCGTTCATGCTGTCGACCTTTTCAATTTGATACGTTCCAGGTGTTTTTGGCAGCACATAAATATTTGTCCAATAATTACCCCAGTTCTTTGTAAAAATATATAAGCTGTCATTACAGGAGATCAAAGCTTCAGCATCGAAATTCGTTATATACGGACTCGGCGTAAAATTCGTTTGATCTGAATAACTGAAATTTATCGTATCCACTGAAACGGTATCATTGGTGCTCGTTAAGTAATCTGAAATCAGAAGGCGATATATTCTCAAATCGGTCCTTGATCCACTATTGTTTCCAATGTCGGCTATGTATATGTATGTATTATCATAGCACAAATCTTCCCAGTCAACGTTTGTGGCGTTGCTGATGGTGACAGTACGGGTAACATTCCCCGAAATACTATCAAATTCATACAATGCAGGTTCTCCTCCTGAGTCGTTGTGTGTGATAAGTTTTTGGTTCAGGTAGATTAAGCCGGAGGTTTCATTTAATGAATTATGAAGGGTGGTTACGTATGTAATTTGTTGGCCATGAAATAATAGTGGGAAAATGATCACCAAAAACGATATAAGAAATAATTTCATAATATTCAGTCTAATTTGGATGTTAAGGTTTTGCAGCTACGGCCGCGTGCGACCGGTTTCGTCCGCAATGCTAAAATTACAAAAATTTATGGCGCATGCGGTATGAAGTGCTGTTTTAGAAGTGTAGTACCGCCACGAGAAATGCTTCCTGGTATTGGTGCAGAATTTGTTTTTCTGTTCATTTCTTTGCCCCGCGTGAGCGGGATTTCCGCTACGCTTCAAATGCCCAAAGAAACAGCCTGCCCCGAATAAACTCGGGAAACCAAAGAAAGGGCATCAACGGTCAAGGTCTGCTCCTTCGTTCTTCGTGAGTCAGCCTGAGCCCGTGGAGGGAATGGCATTGCGTTTTTACAAATTTTATGACAGTACCGGGTAGGACCCGGGTTAAAGAAGGATCATGGCCGATTGCCGATGGGCGAAATTCGATTTCCGAAGGAAACCAGGACTTGCTGTTTTTCTTTGCAAATAATGATGAAGGAAGATAGGGTGGTACCATGTTCCCTAACCAGCGTATATTAGCAATTGCTCTAAGCTGCCCAAATAAGCTGCAAAAACAAAATGCCATTTTACTTCCGATAAGAGCAGCTATAAGTATGTTTTAGCCAACAAGCTTCTGGAGTTTGATCAGGTCAAGCACCGGAGCCTTCACCTTGACCATCTTTTTCCGAAAAGCCTTGAAGCCATCAATGGTTCCCCTGCTGAGTCCTATAAATACATTTGAAGTGAGGATGTAATGGATATCCGGCTTTTCTATGCTGCCCTTTTGCAGGGGGCCCGGGATGCCTTTAACAATTTCGTAATGCCATGATTCTCCCAGGTCGGTAAAATCATACAGCATGGTTTTGTTCCATTTTTTAAAGACTTTTTGCAGCTCCGGGCGCAGGAATTTCTGACGGGTCTCTTCCATCACTTCCATTGCACCCTTGCGGTCGGGCAGCGCTGTCTTTTCTTCCATTTCCTGATCGTCCTGAACCCTGGCCATAAGGGCTGCGGGAGGCTCAATGCGGGCATGTTCACGCCCCAGCATGGGAAGGAATACCACCCTGCGGTCTTCCTTTAATAGCACAGCATCGTATTCGCAGTGGTGCCGGCACTGGCCGCAGCCAATGCAGAGCTCTTCATTAATTGTAGCGACGTCTGCAACAGAAATGATGCCCACCGGGCATTTATCGGCGCATATACCACAGGCAGTGCAGTTTTCGGGAACTATTTCGGCGCGGTAATAGGCAGTGACTGTCAGGGGCAGGTATCCGCGGTTATAATTCCCGATCACGCCGCAGCAATCCCAGCAGCAGTTACAGATCACATCAACCGGATACTTCGTTTTAAAATTCTTCAAAGGGATGGTTCTTCCTGTCTGATGAACACAACCCAGGTCCTGGAATTTTTGCACCATGCTAATGGCTTCCTCCTTTGAAATCTTCCGTGAGATGCCCTGCTCGATAAGGTGCTCGGCTGCAGGCCCTATCGACATGCAGGTTTCCATAGGCATATTTGCCCGGCAGGGGTCACCGATAAGCTCTTTTTCGAAGCGGCAGAGGCAATGGCCTACGCTGATGAACTCATCATCGGCCAGGCCGGCAAAGAGTCCGGTGATGCTCGCCGCCTCATAAACGTGGTTTTCTGCAGTCAGGGTTTTATTCAGGGTAATGGTCTTTGGCTCAGTTGTCAGTGCTACTGATAGGTGGGGGCCTACATCCTTCACCAGTTCATTGATGACCTCTTCATTGCCGAACTCATAAGCAGCGGTATACATTTTTTCGATGCGCCGTGCGAATTCACGGTGTTCGGCATCATCAACTCCGCGCATCATGTAAAACTCAAACCATCCGGGGTAAATGCACATGATGTGGTAGCTTTTTATATCATCAGCATCGCGGATAACAGCCACCGGCCCTTTGTACAGCAGCGACTGCAGGATGCGGTCGAATTCTTTCTGATCAAGCCCGATTTTTTTTTGCAGTTTTTCACGGGAATGGGTACCACCTCCCATGCATATTAAAAAATCAACTTCTTCCGTACTTAGCGCTGCATCGAAGATGTAAAACAATTCGTCACTTGTCTGAAGAGGATGAACGGATTGTTCATTCATCAGGTCAGCCAGTTCTTCGATCTTATCCTTGGGGGTCTTCCACTGTCGCTTATGAGGATCTGTTTCCATATAATTCATAAATGGCGCAAATTAATAATTTATTTCATAGAGTGATCAGGAAGTTATTATTGCTTGCACCAAAGGGAGGCTGTTGTTCTTTCAGGATATGATCATAAAATGCGATGACGGCAGGAGCCTGTCCTGATGAGCGGAGCTGCTTGCCTGATTGTAGTTAGTGCTTTTATTATTTCCCTAATTTCAATATTCTTAATGCTCCATGAATTACCAGGATAAAAACGATTGTTCCAATAATTAAATCGGGTTTCCCTGAGTTTAACCAATTCACTAAGAGTCCTGCTGTTATAACACCTAAATTGACGATCACGTCATTTGAAGTGAATATCATACTTGCCTTCATATGTGCTTCTTCTTTGCTTTTTGACTTTTGCATTAAATACAAACAAATTGCGTTTGCTATTAAAGCAAAGATTGAAACAATAATCATTGTTGTGAAATCTGGAAGTTTTTCATTTCCAAAAAATCGCCTTAAAATCTCAATAAATCCAATAATCGCAAGTGTGATTTGAAAATATCCTGCAAGTTTTGCTATCCGTTTCTTTTTGATTAAAGTTCCGCCAATAGCAAAAAGACTAATACCATAAACAAAACTGTCTGCCAGCATATCCAAACTGTCAGCTACAAGTCCCATGGATTTAGAGATCAAACCTGTTGTCATTTCAATAATAAAGAAAGCAAAGTTAATACCCAGTACTGTCCAAAGTAATTTTCTTTGGTTTGTGTTCTCTTCAAAATCGGTTTGCTCGGTTTGTTCCGTAGAGATTTTTTTTCCTCCAAGATTCAATTCGATTATGGACTTTTCAATTTGGTCAATTTGACCCTTATGGAAAACAGTCAGTTTTCGTTTGGGAATATCAAAATCCAAATTTGCAATACTTGAAATTCCGTCTAATTTCATTCGGATTAGATTTTCCTCGGAAGGACAGTCCATTTTGGTAATTTCAAATATTGTTTTTTCCATTCAGTTTTTTTGATTTATCGCAAAGCTACAAGGTTTTGAAAATGATGTGTGCCGCATCTTATTCGATAAGTGTGATTGGTTTATGTATTTTCAAATTTACTAAATCATTTTCTGTGAAAATGAAACTGCGCTGTAGCCTTCCCTATAATGGTTTGTCGGCTAGTAAGGGATTGCGGGTGATTTCCTGACAAGTTACCTAAAAAGTAAATGCAAGGCAGAACGCTTAAATACGCTAGGTGCCCCGCCATTACTTATACTCGATGTTAGGTAGCGTAATTTTTAATCCAAATATTCATTTAATCCAGCTGTTTTTTTAGGAAATTACTCCATAAAATACTTATTCTTTATGGAGTCCATTTCCTTAAACATTTTTCTAATTTATAAAAAATGCTATTCTCAGTTATTGGATTTTCTCGATATTCGAGTAAAAGTAAGTATAAGTTGGATCGTACCTTATAAGATTAACACCTTTATCATACTCTTTATTTACTTTTATATCTCTCTAGGTGCATTTTTACATCGCTTAGCGTATCGTTTTAAACGATCAATCATTAATTATTTAAAATCAGCCAACCAAAAAAAGGCTGGCTGATTTTTTTAATTACTTAATCTCAATTTGTTTTACAGGCTTTGGTTTAGCTTCTTCTTTTTTAGGAATGCTAACAGATAGTATTCCATTCTCATATTTAGCCACAATTTTTTCTCCTTCTACTGTTTCAGGAAGGGTAAATGAACGACTAAATGATTGATAGCTAAACTCTCTGCGAGTAAACTGTTGACCTTCTTTGGTTTCATTTTCAACCTTTTTTTCAGAATAAATGGTCAGTAGGCTATTGTTTAATTCGATTTTAAAATCGCCCTTTTTAAAGCCTGGTGCTGACATTTCAACTTCGAAACCATCTTTGTCTTCCTTGATATTTACGGCAGGAAGCGTTGTGTTAGTGTTTGAATAATTACGATTCGACCAATCAAACATATCGTTTTCAAAAAAGCGGTCGAACAAACTTGGCATTTGATTAGAAAATTTAACTAGTGACATAGTTTAATCCTCCATACTTTAAGTTAAACAATGAATTTAATTTTCAATTAGTCTATTTTCAAAGGAAATGCCAAAACATGAAATGAATGAATATGAATTTTGATTATCTCACAGAATGTCAGGCATTTGTGTTTTGAGGTACAGTTGTTTTTACATTTCACACCTGTGTCATTATGGCGTGGCGTGAAATCAACAAGTGTCATATTGTCAGCTTGTTATGTTCGTTATAGCCACCTAAAAGCGTATATTAACAATTGCGCTTGCCTGCCCAAGTAATTTGTATGAACACAATGCCATGATACCCCCCGGATAAGGACAGCTAAAAGGAAGTATCATGCGGTGGCCCGGCTTTATTTTATTTTGGCGGATAAATGTGAGAGCTTCACCCTGTCAGCGTTTGCCGGCGGGGCGGGCTGCTCGATTGCAGGCTGTTTGGATCAGTTTTCTGGTTTTTTATGACTGACTTGAATGCTTTTACTTTTTTTATTTATATGCTGTTCCTTTATTATAGATCACAGGCATCTGTCCTTTCCATTGGTTCCAAATATCATTCTTTGTGATGAGGTCAGCCATAAAGTGGCCAACATTGATTCTACTTATTTGACCATCTTTTAGGATACTCCTTGTGGGGGAGGGATAGACCTCGATTTCAGAAGCATCTTCCTCATCAATTAAAGATGACGGTCGAACCGCTGTCCATTCAATAGCGTTATCTTTTTGACCTATGAGGCTTCTTAAGTACTCTGCGGCCTTTTCATTGTCTGTGTGCGGAGGGAGCAGAAGTCGAAGCAATCCTATTATGCATCTTTGAGCAAATGTAATTGGTTCATTGAGATCGCGATTGCGGTTGGCAACCGTATTCATAAGAACATATTTAGTGGATACTTCAGATTTATTTGCTTTGATAGCAGTACATAATCGTTGTGTCGATTCTGTTACAAGTCGGCGAGGTTTGCCAAAAATCCCCATAAAAGTCAGGTTATGACCAAGACACGAAGCTACTGCATTACAGCCGGCGACATGTTGTTGCATCTCTTCGTTGGATAATTCCAGAACACTTGCAGAGATCACTGACAAACGTTCATGATTCTTTATTGTATCAGGTAGTTTTTCTGGAGAACGTACAATCACCTTGACATACTGTTCACGATTGAGCAACTCCTCAACCAATCTTATACCTGTAGCACCACTTGCACCAACTACTAATGTTATCATATCTGTCTTATATTAATTTCTATTATCTTTTTTTCAAAATAGCCTGCAACATGCAGGGCTATGGCATGTGCCCTTCACCTCCTGAAATTTCTTTTGTTTCCTGGTTGTTGATTTTTTCACTTCACTTTATTTTGGTATCCTTTCCCGGCATGCGCTATAAGCCAGTGTTAGCAATAGTAATTTATTCTTTTTTCAATTTATATTTGAGACATAAAATTATGAAGCCATCATAACTTTTTGCGTCTAACTCGTATGGTATTCCACCTGGAGAAGTTCTTTTGTCTTCATACATTTTCGTAATGTCTGCACTGAATTGATATTTAATACTCAAATTATATTGTTTTGAAACCTTAACTCCAATTCCTGTATTTGCAAACCAGCCTATTTGAAATCGGCTATATGAATTTTCAAAGTCAGAATTATTTGAAGTCCCAGTGAATGAAATTAAATACCTTAGAAAGAGGCCACCACCTAAAATAAACTGAACTTTTTTCCCAAAATTAAAATCAAGCCCTAGTGGTGAGCTAAAATAATTTAACCTTTTGTCGTTTTCCCATTTTAAGTCGTAGTCTAACCCAGTTTTAAAAGTAAATATTGCATTCTTAGGAGTATAGTAATAACAAAAACCAAAACGAAAGTAATTTGCATATTCACTTTCACTGGAAAAAGGCAAGACAAAAATCATGTTGTATTTGTCTACAATTGTACTACCATACCCTGTATTCAGTCCGATTTCGCTAAATTGGGCTTGAAGTCTAAGCGAAATCAATGTGACAATCAATACAATAAATGTTAATCCTTTGGTTTTCATTTTATTAATGCCAACGGCCACGCGAGATGACCAGTTGGCGCTTGTTTCGCAGGATGCTGGTTGATTTGTATGTTGTTTTTC
>CAZASJ010000126.1:0-7352 GCA_964487735.1 uncultured Bacteroidales bacterium
GTCACAAATATTTACTAAATTTGTGACAATATTATGTTATAAATGACAGATACAGAAAACAATATTAGTAAGTGTATAATTTCAAAACCTAAAGGGGTATTGTTGTTTCCTGAAGATTTTAATAAACTTGGAACATCCGCTGCTATCCGTAAAGCATTACAACGGCTTCGGGAAAAAGGACTTATTAAGCAAGTATCACAAGGGATTTATGTACGCCCCAAAATAAGCGAACTTATTGGTGAAGTAATGCCAACAGCCGAAGAGGTTGCTCAAGGCATAGCAAAGCGTGATAAAATAAAGCTAGTTCCAACGGGTACATACGCATTAAATGCTTTAGGATTAAGTACACAAGTTCCGATGAATCTTGTTTTTCTAACGGATGGAGCACCACGAACAATAAAGGTTGGCAAACGCACTATAAAACTTAAACGTACAACTCCCAAAAACCTTTTAGCCAAAGGAAAAATAAGTGCTTTGGTTATTCAGGCATTGCGTGAGATTGGTAAGGATAATCCCACTAAATCAGAAATACAAAAAATAGTAACCTTATTAAAAAAAGAAGATAATAAGAAACTTATGCACGATATAGATTTAGCCCCTGTTTGGATTAAGAATATTATGCAACAAGCAATAGAGCAAGAATGACAGGTATAGCGTTTTATAAAAACAAACCGGAAGAACGTAATTCAATATTTGAGGCAATAGGTAATAATATAGGGATTCCTGCATCGGCAGTAGAAAAAGATTGGTGGGTAGTACAAACCCTGGCACTTATACAGGAGTTGGAAGCAGCTCCACATATCGTATTTAAAGGCGGTACTTCTTTGAGTAAAGCATGGAATATTATTGAACGTCTGTCGGAAGATATTGACCTTGCCCTTGACAAAAACTATCTTGAGATTGAAGAGTGTACCACCGTAAAACAGGTGAAAAAATTAAGGTCTGTTACTCGAAAGTATATTTACAATAGTTTTATTCCTGAATTGCAGAATAAGTTTAACAAGGTTGGCTTCACTGATATAAAGGTGGAATTATACGAAGAAGAAGGAGAAAACCTTGAGCCTGTTCAAATTTTAGTTAAATATGAAACATTTAGCTCTCCCTCCAGATACACAAAACCAGAAGTAAAAATTGAGATTGGAAGCCGTTCATTGCGTGAACCGTTTACAAATCGTGTGTTTGCATCGTTGGTTGGTGAACATTACAAGGGTAAACCATTTGCAGATGCCCCGATAAGTGTAGCCTGTGTAAATCCTGAACGGACTTTTTTGGAAAAACTGTTCCTGCTACACGAAGAATTTCAAAAGCCAGAGAATGAAATTAGGGTTGACCGTTTGAGCAGACACTTATATGATATTGAAATGTTGATGCGAACAGAATATGCTGAAATTGCCTTAACAAACAATAAGTTGTATAACGAAATTATTGAGCATAGAAGCATTTACACCAAAATAAGCAACATTGATTATAACAGGCATCAACATAAATCATTAAACCCACTTCCTCCAGATATTATTATTGATAATTGGAGAAAGGACTATCAACGAATGCAGGAAGAAATGATTTATGGTGCATCGTTACCATTTGACAAACTAATAGAACGCATTAAAGAGCTAAAAGAAAGAATTAATAATTTATAATTAGATTACCTCTTTACTTAACTAGAAAACTTGCATTTAAGGTATATAGCACAGCCCTGTATCAGTTTTGGTATCGGGCTTTTGTTTTTCGGGGTTGATCAATATTTTTTTGGTTTATTTTAAGGGGGATTAGAATATTATGAATACTCTTATACAGCAAAATATAAACTGAAGTACAAAAGGATAAATTCCAGAAAAGGAATCCCTATTTTTACCAGTATGATTATTTCAAGTACAAAGCACACAGAGATGCTGGAGGGACTTTCTCCGATTTCAAAGATAAAAAGCCACGGCTCCTGAATGATGCAGAAATTCTGAAACACTTAAAAGGCACACATTTCATTGGAACCTATCCTCTGCTGAAAGACAATACCTCATGGTTTATTGCTGCAGATTTCGACAAGGAGAACTGGGCCGAGGAATGCCATACACTAATCAGTTCATGCAACGACCTGGACATCCCAGCCTACCTGGAGCGGTCCCGCTCGGGCAACGGGGGCCATGTCTGGATCTTCTTTGAAAAGCCCTGCCCTGCTGAAAAAAGCCGCAGGATCATGATCCACATACTACAGCAAACAGGCCTTTTTTCTGCATTTGACAAAAGCTCCAGCTATGACCGTCTCTTCCCGAACCAGAACTATCTCAGTGGGAAAGGACTGGGAAACCTGATTGCTCTTCCCCTTCACGGATCGTCCATGCAAGCGGGAAACACTTGTTTTGTGGATGAGCAGCTTCAGGCATTCCCCAACCAGTGGAAATTCCTGGTATCAGTGAAAAGAGTGCCTGCCACTCTTTGGGATGACATATATGATGGCATTCAAACCTCCAGGATTTATAAAACAATTGAATCAGATACCGGTAAACTACTCCTCCGGCTCAACAATGTTGTTCGCATGAACCGTGCTGCCATGCCGGTGGAACTGGTCAATTTCCTGAAAAAGGAATTGAATGTGATCAACAAAGACTACATCATCCGGAAAAAGGCAGGGCGAAGTACAGCGGGAATGGTCAGATATTTCCGCCTTATCGATGAATCAGAAAGTGAGGTAAGAATCCCGAGGGGATTTACAGGAGATTTGCTTAGATTCTGCAAGCAGCAGAATCTCACATTTGAATTCCGAGATGAGCGTAAAAAACTAAATGCTATCAACTATACCACCAACCTGCGCCTCAGATCTCATCAGGTCAGAGCCGTTGAAGCTACTACTTCGAAAGACTTCGGGATCATATCTGCCCCGACTGCTTCCGGGAAAACGTTGATGGCACTGCAGATCATCGCCAATAAAAAACAACCTGCTTTGATCATTGTTCATCGCAAACAGATCATGGACCAATGGATGGAACGAATTCAAGCCTTCCTGGGAATTCCGAAAATCAATGAAACAGCTGGCATGAAACTGCTTATAACAGATACTAACATATTATTCGATATTATCAGTATCGGATGGAAATCTCTTAAACTTGACTGCCCCCTTTTAACAGGTGATAGAAAACTATGAAAAGAAGCAGCATTACCAGGATTGTTCAATAAGTTATAACGAGGAAGCCAAATCAAGTTCGAAGATTGAGAACATTTTTACAAACGATGATGAATTGTACAAAGCAATCTCAACCACAGATTCCAAATCTGGACCTGAATGTATTTAACCAAAATAACCAATGCATGAGATTGTTTACATTAACAATGATCTGGTGCGTACCCAAAATTTTTTCGATAGTTTTTAGTATGCCTTTCTTTTCCAAAAGCGGAGCATAAAGTCAATATCCTCATTAATCATCTCATTACCACCTATGCCCGGAAACTCAGGCGGGGGAATGGAATATTTTTCCGACAGGTAGCACACCCACTCCCCATTCAGATGGGGCGAATACCACAATCTATCAGAGATATCAGCTGCCTGTTTTTCATCATACCAGGGATTATGCTCATCAGGGATGCAGGCATTAAAACCATATACGATCTGTATGCCTGATACCGGCGAAGCAAACAGCATTCCGGGAATCTGCGGATGCTGGTCCATCTCAGGTGACCGGCTTTCCAAACCTCCTGCATCAGTATACTGGCTCAGGTAAAACTCAAAAAACTGATTCACAAAAGCATCCATCTCTACCGGACTTTCCTTGAATGCCATGGGTTTTCCCTTATTAAATTCCATAAATGCATCATATTCCTTCCGTTTTTCAAGCCCTTCTAAGTCATTTAGATCAGCAAACAGGAAGGCTTCTTCTTTCAATTTCTCATCAGGAACATCCCTGTGGCCCTTTTCTCCCCATATGATCATGGCTCCGGACAGCCACCATTGCTTTTCCCACGCTATAAAACCGGCATAGACAACAGACTTATCCGGATGCATAGCTTCTGGTATACTCATGGAATTGCCGCTGACTTCCAGTAAGGTTTGAGTGGCCAGGTGACGAAACAGGTATACTCCACTCTTCCCTTCACCCTCGAACAAATAATAGCCGCTCTTTTTTCCACTCAGGCTCTTTATTTCCCTGTATAAAGGATGGTTCTCACCAGCAAGCAGAGCAAGCCAATCCTTTGCTTTCAGGGCAAGCAGTGAAGTATGGACCGACTGCACGTAGGAATCTGTAATATCGTAGATATACTTATCCAACAGCTCGGGAGAAGGTGCATCGCTGCCCATGTTCTCAAACTGGAATTCCAGCATCTCATCCAGATCCTCAGCATGAAAATGGAACAGCCAGGAGCCCAAAACTATCCAGCGCATTCTTTGGTTTAGGACTTGCAGATTATCATTCGGCCCCAGGCGGTAAAGATCACTCAGAAATTCATTCTCCGGAGCATGCTCATACTCCCTTTCCAGAATATCCATAATGTCTTCAGACACATCACTATATTCATGAAACATCGGGCTAATAAGCAGGTCAATTCCCCTCTTCATGCTTACAAAATACCAGAGCAGGAAGTAAATATCATCCAGGTTGATCTCCTCAGCCAGATAGTCATCACTGTCAACAGGAAAAAAAGGAAGCGGCCTGTCGTAAAGGTCTTCCATGGCCCGGGTGAACCCTCTCCACAATCCGGGTCCGGAGATCACGTCCTCGAAATAACAGCATATAAAACGGGCTAACTCTTTCAGGTCCTCTGTATCCAGGAGCTCGTCCCAGAAATCCATACCTGCGGCAAGCAATACATCCAGGATCTCATTACTCAGTTTCAAATAATAAAAGTCACTCTTGTATGGCTTATTATAAGGATGTAAAACCATCCAGTTCTTAAGCAGTATTTTATTACTCTTTCTCATACCATTTAAATTCGTCAATACCTTCCGATCATCGCAAGCAGCTTGGGCCGGCGACGGAAATTCGCCCTTATATCTGCTGCAATTTGATGCGCTCTTGCCGAATCCACCTTTATCAGTAGCTCCAACGATTCAAGCACCCTGGAGTAATAACTATTACCAGCCTGCTCCAGGTTATCACGTATTCGTTTTTCCAAAAATGCAGCTGCCTCATCAGGAAAGGCAGCACGGTGCCGGTCAAAGAACTTCATGGCACTTGCGTCCATTATCCGGCCCGAATGCAGCACCAGGTTCAGGGCATCTGACATACGCTGTTCCTGCTCAAAGTAGCTTAGAAGTTCAAGGGGTTGCCAATTGAGTACAATATCCTCAAAGGCAGGATTTGTGGATCCTTTCAACTCTGAAATCCTGCGCAGCACCTCACAGCGGGGACTCTTCTCCACTGCCTGTATCGCAACCTCCTCAGACAAGATGTCCAGCTTGTAAGCAGATTCAAGCCAGACCAGAACAATCCGGGCATCCATTAGGTAGTTTCGGCCGTTCAGATGCTCACTGATCATCTCAAAAGCTTCTCGGTAACGTTCCTGCTGTTGCAGAAACAGGCACAAAGAGATGAAATGCTCCTTGCTTTTATCCCTTATGCGCCTTAGTGTCACCTCCTTTTCAAGAGTGGTCAGCTCAGGTTCAATAAAAGGGTACAAGCGGGAGATCATTGTATCCGGATAACCGGGTTTGCCTGAGATCCGGGTCTTTAACTCTGCCCTTTCCTTGTCGTCGAAAAAACGGGCATAGGAATCGGCAATGGGATTGAAGGTGGTGTAGGACATTTCATTCAGAGCCTTGTCCAGATCCGGAATATAGGCAATTCGTTCGGCGAAAGGAAGCTTCCTTACAAAGGCTATCACATACTCGCAAAACTCATCAGACTCAAAGTTATTTTCGTAGCCACGATGATCCTCGCAAAGATAACCCTTGTTAAAGGCATCTTCAACTTCCCTGATTATTCTGATCAAAAGGGATCCTAACTTGTCCTGCACCCTGGCTTCAAGCCCTTTTATATCGTTAAGCTGCACCATCAGGGCTGCTTCCATGCCATCGGGATCATAAAGCAGTCTGTCATCTTCAAAGAATCGTAAGATACTCCTTTCAGCTTCACCAACAATGCTTTCTGCATCCACAACCCTGACTTCCCTGTTGTACACCTCTGTAATATAGCTCTGTGGAGCAAATCGAATGACAAGCTTCACCAGCTCCTGTTTTGTAAATCCCTCAAAGTGTTGCTTCAGAAAATCCAATGACTCCTCGTACGCAGGCATGGGGATCTCCCTGCCTGTGCCGAAGTGTATGCCCTCATGCAATATACAGAGTAAGGCAGCCACCATATGTTTGCAAACATCATGACAGGGACAGTCACAGGATGCATAAACTCCCGAATCGCCAAGGTAAAAGTCTACCTGGTATTCTGCACTTCCGATTACCTCCGCCAAAACAGAATTATTGCTGCTGTAATGATCGAGGCGCTCGACCATGCCATCTTCAAAGTATTCCCGCCCCCTCAGGTAAACCTGAAAGTCTGCACAGTCTCTTATATCGTTATCAGTGACCGCTCTCAATGCCTCCAGAATATCATTTGAGTCAGTGGGATACAGGTAGTCTCCAAGCATTCTTTTTGGTGTTCGGTTAAATGTTAAATATAACGACAATCGATGAACAAGCAGAGAATAATTAATCCATAATCCTTTTTCAAAAATCCATCCTCCGGCTAAAAAGTGTACATTCTTAATTGCGAAAAAACGTACATTGTTATTTCCCATTCACAAATCAACCGGGAAATCATCGAAAGTGTGAGATTCCGCTTCCTGGAACAGGACATTGTCAACAGACAGTACCAGGAGGGTAATGCAGGTCTGATGGATATCCGCACCCTGCAGGAAGGTTTAGATGCCTCTTTTTACAAGAGTGGGGAAAGCCTGCTAAACGACCTTCTTCTGAATACAAAAGTAAAACACTACAAGCAGCTGAGGTACCTGGCTTCCCGTCATGAGGGAACCACCCTTAAGCTGCGCTTTGTACTCAACCCTTTCGCCTTTGTTTTCCTTCTTGCCGGCGAGGAACAATACCATATCGTACTGGAAACCCTGGACACCGAGGAAGCCACCTGTGTCTGGCATTTTGCGCGGAAAAGACAAGAACTGTCTCTAAACCTGAAGCAAGTCGACCATGACCTGAACACCATACGAAACAGGGGAAGACAGGCCTTTCTGGAAGCCCACCCGGATAATTTCACAAGACTTGTCCACGACTACTCAGACCAAAGAAAAGGCTTTATTTCCTGGAAGGCACGCTTGGAAGAAAGGTTGGTTTAATATATTATGGAAGCAGTATTCAGGCAGTCGGCGTCCAGGCTGTTCTCGTCCCAGCTCAGGGTCACGCCGTAGTCGTAGGC
>CAZASJ010000127.1:0-2177 GCA_964487735.1 uncultured Bacteroidales bacterium
GGGCATGATCACCTCATCGCCGGGTTGAATGTCAATGAGGAGGGCACTCATTTCCAAAGCATCGGTGCAGGAGGTTGTGAGTAAACACTTTTGAATGCTCCAGCGTTCTTCAAAAAAGGCATGACATTTTTTCGTGAACATCCCGTTTCCCGAAATATGACCGGATTCAACCGCCTTTTGGATGTAGTCAATTTCTTTGCCGGATAAGTATGGTTTATTGAAGGGGATCATAATATTGATATTAACACTTTATACAATCCAGTGATGCATTGTAACAAATGAATCAGATATAGTAAAACCAAGACTAGAGAAAGCCCTTATTACAGGAGTGTTCGTAATTAATACATTATGTTCCTCCCAATCTAATTTTATTTCTTTTCCCCAAAGCAATCCAGCCAGGGAAACCAATCTGAATATTTTTTTATTCCTGAAATTACGAGATACCGCACCCAGCCCCCCTGCCGCATATTTATAGTCTCCCTTATTATATAACTTGAATGACAGAAAACCCGCTATTTCATTATTAATTTCTGCTAAAATTATCTTGTCAGCAACTCCATCTTCCTTCATACTTCTTTGAATCCAGTCACTATATATTTCATTGGACTTTTTAGGGTCAAGCCTTTTGTCTGCATAATAATGGCCATAGTTTCTGAATGATTCTATTGCTATTTCTTCTAATTGGTCAATATCATCTATTTGTGCATCCCTGATTGTTATATTATTCTTCTTAAGATTTTCATTTATAATGAAGTTTTTTAATTCAAGCTTATAAGTAGCCTGAATATCCTTAATCTGAAAACCCAGACTCTCTAATTTATTTATCAATTCCAGATTATTTGCATTTATTTTACTAATAACTAACTTAACATGATTCTCTTTCAGTAAACCCAACAAATTTTCCGGAGTTGTGTCAAATTCATTGACCTTTGCAACATTAAATCCAAAACGTTGTGAATCAAGGTAACTTATGAATTTATCTACTTTCATATCGTTTCTTTAATAATATATAATGGCCTGTTTTTAGCCTCATTAAACACTTTTCCCAAATAAAGCCCAATCATACCCATATTTGCAAACAATAAACCTCCAATAAAGAAGAGGGAGACCATGATACTTGACCATCCGAGCGGAACATCGTAGATATAATATCTGATTATGATGTATAAGCCGTATAGAAATGAAATTAAACTCATCAGAAGTCCAAACCTTATAGATATACTAAGTGGTTTATTTGAATGTGAAACAATTATGTCGGAAGCAAGTGCCAAAAGGGTAAAAATACTATAACCAGATTTTCCATTTCCCCTTTTTGCATGAGTTACATCAACATATGCTGTTTTAAAACCCATCCATCTGATAAAAAGAGGAAATGCCCTGTTTTGCTCCCTTAATTTTCGAAAATTAACAATTACTTTTTGCGAGAAAACACCAAAATTGGCTGCTTTATTATCTGTTTTGTTATCGGTAAAGTAATCAAATAGCTTGTAAAATAGCTTAGATACTATTCTTTTGTAAAAACTATCAAGCCGAATTTTCCTTCTTGCAAATACTACATCGTAGCCACTTTTAGCTTTATCATATAGTTTGATAATCTCTTCAGGCTGATCCTGCAGATCGCCATCCATCACCACGATCCATTCACCTGAGGCATGATCTAAGCCTGCTGTTATAGCATAATGCTGGCCGAAATTCCGGGAGAGATTGATCCCTTTGATCTTTGAATTTTTTTTGGCTTTTTCTTTTACAATTTCCCAGTCATTTTCCGGACTGCCATCATTCACATAGATGATTTCATAGTCCTCACTAATCTTTGGCAGGGATGACTCCAGCCGCTTTGTCAACTCAGAAATGGCTGTGCTGCATTTGTAAAGCGGTATTACAATAGATAGATATGGCATAGGTTTATGATTTCGTTATGATTATCCATTCTGTATCTTTTCTGGTTTCCATTTTTATTTGAATATCCGCTACGCGGTAAATTATGTTTGGGCGGTTCATTTCCGGCTACAGTTAAGAACCGCAACGCGGTTCGAAGATTGTTTTACACCATTTAACCACCGAGTCCTCGGGGCAAGCAGTTTAACCATTTAACCATTTAGCCATTTAGCCATGTAACCCTGTTTATTTGTTTAGTCCTTGATGCGTTTAGATGAAGGTGCCGGGTACCGGATACC
>CAZASJ010000127.1:2277-3987 GCA_964487735.1 uncultured Bacteroidales bacterium
GTTTATTTGTTTAGTCCTTGATGCGTTTAGATGAAGGTGCCGGGTACCGGATACCAGATACCGGGTTAATAATTGTCGATTGTCGATTGTCAGTTGTCAATTTAACCATTTAGCCATGTAACACTGTTTATTTGTTTAGTCCTTGATGCGTTTAGATGAAGGTGCCGGGTACCGGATACCGGGTTAATAATTGTCGATTGTCAATTGTCAATTGTCAGTTGTCAATTTAGCCATTTAGCCATTCAGCCATTTAGCCATTTAGCCATGTAACCATGTAGCCATGTAACCATGTAACCATGTAGCCATGTAACCATGTAACCATGTTTATTTGTTTTTTTGAATAACCGCTACGCGGTAAATTATGCCTGGGTGGTTTATTTCCGGCTACAGTTAAGAACCGCTACGCGGTTCGCAGATTGTTTAAAACCATTTAACCGTTTAGCAATTTAGCCATTTAACACTGGCTTCTGGTCACTAGCTACTGGTTACTGAAGATCAATCCATAATCTCCCGGTATCCGGCACCTGGGACCTGGGACCTATTTTAGATTATCAAAATACCATTGGCAGGCTTTCTCAAATCCTTCAGCCGCATCAAATTTCGGATCATATCCCAGCACGGCTTTTGCTTTCTCTATCGATGCCATGGAGTGGGGGATGTCGCCGGCACGATTGGGGCCGTGGATTGCTTTTAGCGATCCGATTTCAGGGTCGAATTTTGCCAAATTATTCCTTAATGCGGTAAAGAGCTCGTTGAGCGTGGTGTTGCCGCCGTAGGCGACGTTGAAAACTTCGGAAATCGGGTACCGGGTGCCGGGTACCGGATCCCGGGAGGTTTTGGGTCCTGGTACCTGGTATCTGGTATCCGGTACCTGTCGGCGGTATTCTGTTAATCTCTCAATGATATCAGAGGAAGGCAATACCGCCGCAAGTTCATTCGCCTGCACAACATTGTCAATAAAAGTAAAGTCCCTGCTGTAACTTCCGTCTCCATTGATGACAGGGGCCTTGTGGCTTAACAATTCTTTTACCCAGAGCGGAATGACTGCCGCATAGGCGCCATCGGGATCCTGTCGCTTGCCAAACACATTGAAATAGCGTAAGCCGATGCATTCCATATTGTATAAATCACTGAAAACACGGGCATAGAGCTCCATTACATACTTGCTAACGGCATAAGGGCTCAGCGGATTGCCAATCTTGTCTTCTACCTTGGGAAGTTCTTTTGAATCTCCATAGGTTGATGAGCTGGCGGCATATATGAAGCGTTTTACCTTATTATCCCTGGCTGCGATCAGCATATTCAGGGTTCCGTCGATATTCACCGCATTAGTCGTGTGTGGATCCACCACTGAACGGGGCACTGAACCCAATGCTGCCTGATGAAAGACATAATCACAGCCTTGAGCAGCCTTCATGCAGGTATTTAGGTCGCGGATATCGCCTTCCATAAACGTAAATTGAGGGTTCTGCAAAAAGGGTTCAATATTTTTCCGGTAGCCCGTGCTCAGGTTGTCGAGGCAAATTACCTTGTTCCCGCGTTGCAGGAAATGTTCAACGAGATTTGAACCGATAAAGCCGGCACCACCTGTCACCAATAGCTGGTGGGTGGTTAATTCTAATGATTTATTCTTCAATTTGTAGTTTTTTAGGGATCTACAGGCAGGTTGATTCGTTTATTTGGTGATTTGTTTAGTTGATTTTCAAGAAT